>JAJRUY010000320.1 GCA_024277555.1 Gammaproteobacteria bacterium
CATAAGCTAGCTCCCGCAAAACTCCCGCACAGCCGCTGAGCGAATCTTCTGGATTGACGTAACTATTTGAAATAATGGTGGCCAGAGGTGGAATCGAACCACCGACACGCGGATTTTCAGTCCGCTGCTCTACCAACTGAGCTATCTGGCCATATTGTCCGCGCTCTCTGGAATCAGAGAGCGCGATATTAAAACGTTTAGACGCAACTAAGTCAAGAATAACCGCTTCTATTTGTTACCTTCGGGGACGAAGCCTTCCGGTTTCTCTGAACCTCCGCCGAAAAAGAACTTCTCCATTTCCTCCTCGAGATATTTCCGGTGCACTGGATCGATCGAGCTCAGGCGGTGCTCGTTGATCAGCATGGTTTGCTGAGCCATCCATTTTTTCCATGCCTGCTGGGAAATGTTTTCAAAAATCCTTTTGCCAAGCTCACCGGGGTAGGTCTGGAAAGTGAGGCCGGGCAGGTCTTCACCCAGCACTGTGCAATGCACCATGCGCTCAGTCATTTTTTGTCATCCTCATAGCAGATATTCATGGGCTTTGGTTTGTGTACTTATCCAATAGCTGTCTGACCGGTGCCGGCAGGCCAAGTTCCGGCCATTGTTCGCGGCTAAACCAGTTTTGTTCTGCGCTACATTCTACCCTTTTTGCCAGCTGGTTTGTTTTTGCTAACAGGGGTGTGATGGTCATTTTTATATGCGTCAATTGGTGTTGCAAACCCGGCAGTGACTCGAGTTCAGCAGTGGCAACGGCAAAGCGCTGATCCAGCGCTCGCCCGCAGTCATCAGCGGGCAGCGACCACAGGCCACCCCAGATGCCGGTGGGTGGACGCCGCTCCAGCAGTATGCGCCCGTTCCCGTCTTGCAGAATGAGCATATGAAACGACTTTTCCACTATCTTCAGCCTGGGTCGGGGGGCCGGGAAATCCTGCACGCTGTTACTCAGGCGGGCTTTGCAGTCCCGTTGTACAGGACACTCACCACAAGCCGGTTTTGAGCGGGTGCAGAGCGTTGCACCGAGATCCATGCTGGCCTGGGTGTAATCCGCACCTCGCTGTGTAGGCAGCTTGCTCCTGGCCATTTCCCAGAGCGCCTTGTGCACGCTGGACTTCCCAGGCCAGCCGCTTACGGCACCATGGCGGCAAAGAACCCGTTTCACATTACCATCCAGCACGACCGCAGGATGGTCGTAAGCCTGCGAGTAAATGGCGTTGGCGGTGCTGTCACCGATGCCGGGCAGAGCTGCAAGGCCTTCAGGCGTGGCCGGCATGTTGCCGGCGTACTCGTCATTACAGGTCCTGGCGGCTTTATGCAGGTTGCGGGCGCGGGCATAGTAGCCAAGGCCTGACCACAGTGCTAATACCTCATCTGTGCTGGCAGCGGCCAGTGACCGAAGGTTCGGGAACTGTCCGATGAAGCGGTTGAAATACGGGATGACGGTTTTAACCTGAGTCTGCTGCAGCATGATTTCAGATACCCACACCCGGTAGGCCGAGCGGGGCTTTTGCCACGGCAGGTCTTTGCGGCCATGTGTATCCCACCATGCCAGCAGCCTTGTTGAGAACGACAGGTCCTGCACTCAGGCCCCGGGTCAGTCCAGCGGCAGAATGGCGTTGATGAATGTGCCTGCATCAAAGGGTCGCAGGTCTTTGGCAGATTCGCCTACCCCAATAAATCGAATGGGTATACCCAATTCGTGGGCAATGGCAAACAACATGCCGCCGCGGGCCGTGCCGTCCAGCTTGGTGATGGTGATGCCGGTTACGCCGACAGCCTCATTAAAATGCTGCGCCTGGCTCAGTGCGTTGGTGCCGGTGCCGGCATCGACCACCAGCATGACTTCATGGGGTGCATTTTCATCAACCCGGCCCATCACCCGGCGGACTTTTTTCAGCTCGTCCATCAGGTTGGTCTGGGTGTGTAATCGCCCGGCGGTATCAGCAATCAATACATCGACGTTGCGGGCTTTGGCAGATTCCATCGCATCAAAAATAACTGCCGCCGAGTCTGCGCCGGTACCCTGCGCAACCACCGGCACATCGTTGTGTGCACCCCAGGCCTTCAGTTGTTCCACCGCGGCTGCCCGGAAAGTGTCGCCGGCAGCCAGCATCACCGACAGGCCTTCCTGTTTGAAACGCTGTGCCAGCTTGCCAATGGTGGTGGTTTTGCCCGCGCCGTTGATGCCTACCATCAAAATAACAAATGGTTTCTGGCTGGTATCCACGGCCAGGAACTGCTCGCTGGACTCAATCAGCTCATAGAGTTCAGCTTGCACCGCCGGCAATAATGATTGTGGTTCCTTTATGGAGCCGTTATCGACTGCTGTGCGTAGGTTATCCATGATCTCGAGGCTGGCCTTGACGCCTACATCAGCAGTCAACAGCGTGGTTTCGAGTTCTTCCAGCAGGTCCTCATTGATATCACTGTGGCTACTGACCAGATCCTTGAGGCGCCTGCCAATCGTGCGCCGGGAGTCTTCCAGGCGCTTTTCCAGCGGATCAACACCGGATTGTTCAACAGGCCGGAGCTGAACATCTTGCAGTTCACCGGGCTGTTTGTTCTTTTTGCGGAAGATTCGAAACATGGGGTGGGGTTTAACCATTGGCGGTAAAAGCGATATGCTATCAGTTTGATGGGTTCGCTGGCAGACTAAATATGAGCAAATCTGTAAAAAACAACCGGGTGAGGATTATCGGTGGTGATTGGCGTGGGCGCCGCCTGCAGGTAGCCGATGTGCCGGGACTGCGCCCGACGGGTGATCGCTGCCGGGAGACGCTGTTCAACTGGTTGCAGCCGTGGGTGGCTGCGGCTGATTGTGCAGACCTGTTTGCCGGTACCGGCGCCCTGGGGTTTGAAGCTGCCTCACGTGGTGCCGCAACGGTGTTGATGGTGGAAAAACACCCCCGGGCGCTGGCGGTGTTGGGTGAGAGTATTGAGCAACTCCAGGCGGAGCAAGTTACTTTGCGCGCGGGTGGGGCGATGTCATTGATTGACAGTCTGGCCGCAAACAGTCTGGACCTGGTGTTTGTTGATCCGCCTTTTGACAGCAATCTTGGCGCCCTGGTGCTCGACAGACTGGCCGCGCAAGCCTGCGTCAGGCCAGGAGGGTTTGTCTACCTTGAGTCACCCGCCAAGCTGCAACTGCTTCCACCTGCTGGCTGGTCAGTGTGGCGGGACCAGCAGCAGGGTGAAGTGCGGATGCAGCTATTTCGGCACCGGCTTCAGCCGGCTGAAAGAAATCTTCCTGAAGACGGGTCTGATAATTGAAGACAGACTCCAGGTCTGCCTTCAGTCCCTGCTTTAAGGCCGGCTTCACCGCCGGCCTTTTTTTTGTGCGTGGGTTAACCCGGCCGGCTTTCAAGGGTAGAATAGCCCTCCCGTATTGAGTTGCAGGAAAAAAGGTAATGAAATCCCCGTGTGTGGCCTTATACCCCGGTACTTTTGATCCGATTACCCATGGTCATACGGACCTGGTCAGTCGCGCTGCGCGCGTTTTCGACAAAGTGATTGTCGCCATCGCAGAAAGCCCGCACAAGACGCCATTTTTTAGCCTTGAAAAGCGCATTGAACTGGCGGCAAGCCAGTTAGGCCACCTGGACAATATTGAAATTGTTGGTTTCAGCAATTTGCTGGTCGACTTTGTGCAGGAAAAAGGCGCCCGGGTGATTGTTCGCGGCTTGCGTGCGGTTTCAGATTTTGAATATGAATTTCAGCTCGCCAGCATGAACCGTAATTTGTGTGAAGAAGTGGAGACCATGTTCCTGACGCCGGATGAGAAATATGGTTTTATTTCCTCCACGTTGGTACGGGAAGTCGCACGCCTTGGCGGCGATGTTTCACAATTTGTAGGTCAGGAAATCGAGCAGGCGTTGAAGGACCAGGCCGAGATTCCGGGTAGCTGATCTTGGCACTGAAAATTACCGAAGAATGCATCAACTGCGATGTCTGCGAGCCGGAATGCCCCAATGAGGCCATCTACCAGGGCCTGGAGATTTACGAGATAAACCCGAACCTGTGTACGGAATGCGTCGGTCATTTTGACACGCCCCAATGTATTGAAGTTTGCCCGGTGGAATGTATTCCAAAAGATCCCGGGCACAAGGAGACAGAGGAACAACTGTGGGAGAAATATCACTTATTGGTCAGCGTGGCAGAAGACTGAGGATTGGCCTTCTGCTGGTCGCGCTTGTTGCGCAACCTCTACAGGCCGCACAGCCAGGCAAAGCGGCTATCGCCAGTGCCCATTACCTGGCCACAGAGGCTGGTCACGAAATTCTGGCACAGGGCGGCAATGCCTTTGATGCCGCGGTCGCCGTCAGCGCTGTGCTGGCAGTGGTTGAGCAAACCAGTTCAGGCATCGGGGGTGGTGCTTTTTGGATGTTGCATCGTGCAGAGGATGGCTTTGAAGTCATGATCGATGGCCGGGAAATGGCACCCGCTGCAGCACATAAAGACATGTATCTGCGTACTGACGGTTCGGTGAACCGGGATTTGGCAGTCAACGGCCCACTGGCCGCTGGCATTCCGGGTGAGGCCGCAGGTCTGGATTACCTGGCTACACACTATGGCAAGCTGCCACTTTCCGAAAGTCTCAAGCCAGCCATCAGGATCGCCCGGGAGGGCTTCCCGGTGTATGAAAAGCTCCTCGGTATGCTGAAATACAAGGAGTCGGATATTCGTCGTTGGCCGGCAGCAGCACAGGCATTTTTGCCGGAGGGCAAATTGCCGGATATGGGGCAAGTGATCAAGTTACCGGAACTGGCCGTTGTGCTGGAAAGAATTGCCGCTGAGGGCCGGGATGGGTTTTATACGGGCGAGACCGCCCGGCGCCTGGTGGATGGTGTACAGGCCGCTGGTGGCATCTGGACCATGGAGGATATGGCGGGCTATACGATCAAGGAGCGTGAGCCTGTACGTACGACCTATCAGGGTTTTGAACTGATCACCGCATCGCCACCGTCTTCAGGAGGGATAGCCATCGCGGAGATGCTGAATATTCTTGAGCCATATCAGATTGCAAAACTGGGAAAAGTGCAACGCACCCACCTGGTCGTTGAGGCCATGCGCCGCGCTTTCCGCGATCGTGCCCTGTACCTTGGGGATGCAGATTTTTATCCGGTCCCACAAGTGATGCTCACTGACGTGAATTATGCAGCGGGTTTACGTGCCGGTATCATGTTTGACAAAGCCACACCCAGCGACATGCTGCCTGGCCGGGAAAACCTGCCCGAGGGCACGGATACGTCACATTTCTCCATCATCGATGCCGAAGGTAACATGGTGGCGGCGACCCTGACGGTCAATACGATTTTTGGCTCCAAGTTCATGGTGCCAGGCACGGGCTTTGTGCTGAACAACGAAATGGATGATTTCTCAGCCAAGCCGGGCGAGCCCAATGCCTATGGCCTGATTGGTTTTACGGCTAACGAAATTCAGCCCTTCAAGCGCCCCCTGTCGAGTATGACCCCAACGTTGATCATGGGTAAGGATAAGGTTGCTGCGATGGGTACGCCGGGTGGCAGTCGTATCATAACCATGGTGTTGCTGGGTGTGCTGGACTTTGTTGATGGCAATGGCCCTGACTCGTGGGTGTCACTGCCGCGTTACCATCACCAGTATTTGCCAGATAAGGTATTTGCCGAGCAGGGTGCGTTTAGTGCTGCTGAAGTGAAAGGGCTTGAGGCGATGGGGCACAGCGTGGAAATCCGGGAGCGTCCGTGGGGAAATATGCAGGGCGTGATGTGGAATCGAAAGACAGGCGAACTGAGTGCCGGTTCAGATCCGCGGAGCGGAGCAGGGAGTGCAATAGTCAGGTAGTCATCAACGCTGGACGGGAGAGTTTTAATGAGGAAGTTGGTAACCACACTTGTTTGTATGGCGGCGATGCCAGCGGTGCAGGCGGGCATTATCGCAGACGATATTGAGCAGGCGGCCGCAGCCGTTCAGCCGCAGGTGGTTGAATGGCGTCGCTGGTTCCACAAGAATCCAGAACTGAGTAACCGTGAGTTCAACACTTCGGCGAGGGTTGCGGAAATACTGCGTGACATGGGTCTCGAACCCCGCACCGGGATCGCACACACTGGCGTAACCGCCATCATTGAAGGTGGACTGCCAGGCCCGCTGGTGGCGATCCGTACAGATATGGATGCGCTGCCGGTGGTGGAGAAAACCGGGTTGGAATTTGCATCTACCGCTCGCAGTAAATACAACGGCCAGGATGTGGGTGTCATGCACGCCTGTGGCCATGACGCCCATATGTCTATGCTGCTGGGTGCGGCAAAAATCCTCAATGATATGAAAGCTGATCTGCCGGGCTCGGTCATGCTGATTTTTCAGCCGGCCGAGGAAGGGCCGCCTGCGGGTGAGGATGGCGGTGCATCAATGATGCTGGATGAGGGTCTGTTTGCTGACCGGGTTCCGACCGCTGTATTTGGTATGCACGTTGGTATTGGCGTACCGGGTGGCCAGTTTGCACTCAAGCCGGGGCCGATGATGGCAGCAGCGGATATCTTTCAAATAACTGTCAAGGGTAAACAGACGCATGGCGCGCGCCCCTGGGATGGTGTCGACCCGATTGTGGTTTCGGCGCAGATTGTTCTGGGCCTGCAAACAATTGTCAGTCGCCAGACGGATGTAACGCTGGCACCATCGATTATCAGTGTTGGCCGTATCACTGGCGGTATCCGCAACAATGTCATACCTGACAAGGTCGAGATTGAAGGCACGATACGCACTTTTGATCCGGAAATGCGGGAGTATATCCATATGGCCATCGAGCGCACGGCCCGCCTGATTGCTGCAAGTGCCGGTGCAGAAATTGAATTTGAACTCAGGCTGGGGACGCCTTCGCTGCGAAACGACGCTGAGTTGACGTCGTTTGTGATGCCAGCCCTTGAGCGGGCTTCCGGACACGCTGTGCACTCCATTAAGCCGCAAACAGTTGCTGAAGATTTTGCTGAATACGGCAAAGTGACCCCGGCAGTATTCTTCTTCATGGGTAACTGGCGTGCAGATATCGATGCGACCACCAAACCAACCAACCATTCACCCTTCTTCGATATGCATGAGCCATATATGGAGAACGGGGTTAAGGCGTTCAGTTTCATGGTAGTGGACTACCTGAAGTCACAGCAGAAATAATATGCGCTGGCCCCGGATAGCTCCCGGGGCCAACACATGGTTCAGGCTTTATGGCTTGATGTAGGCCCTTGGCATTGCGGGGTTCTGCGGCAGGTAACGGTCACGCAATTTCGTCTGGCGTGATTCCATCGGTATCAACTTACCATTGATAATTACTCTTTCTGCCACACTGGTAACTTCCAGCGGGTCACCACTCCAGAGTACGAGATTGGCAGATTTACCACGTCTGATGGTGCCCTGGTCGATGGCAGAACCAAATATGTGTGCCGGGTTGCTGGTCAGTGCCGCAATGCCTGCTTCGTGAGGCAGGCCATACGAAACCGCATTGCCCGCCATCTGGCGCTGTTTGCGGGCATTGTGTGAACCAGCCCCGCTGAAGGCGATGGTCACGCCTGCCGCATCAAGCAATGCAGCATTGTCCAGACGTGAGCCCAGAGTGTCGAAATTACCCGGCAGGTTGGCTAACGGGTTGAGCACGACCGGCACGTTGGCATCGGCCAGTTCTTTGGCCACCATCCATGCTTCTGCGCCGCCGCTGATGACAGGGCTGAGGCCATGGCTTTTCGCGAACCGCAGTACCTGCAGAATGTCGCTGGCGCGATCGACATTAAAAATGGTTTTCATCGGGTGTTTGACATAGCCGGATAAGGTGCTGCGCCCGGCACGGGTCAGCAGCCTGGTCTCGCCGGCAGCGGGCAGCTTGTCGGCCTCAAGCATCGCCTGGTTCAGTAGCATCCACTGGCCAGCGCGTGAACTGCCGCTGAGTGAGCTGGCATCCTGGCCGACATTGATGAACAGCACGGTGCTGCCGATGAAGCTCGAATATCCCCCGTTGAACTCAACCATGCGGCCCTGACCGCCGAACAATGAGCCTTTCGAGCCCGCGCCCAGCAGGGTGAAAGTGAACCCTTCCATACGTGTAACGGGAATGAGGCTGGTGTTGGGGTTATAGGCGAGTGTGACGTTGAACTCCGGACGCATTTCCTGCAATCCCAGGCTGCTGTCATTGGTGCCTTGTACCGCCGAAACCTCAGTGATGCCGATGGCGGTGATGCCGGCAAAGAAGCCGGGCGTCAGTGGCTTGCCGTCAGCGTTAAAAACCAGCACATCTTGTGGCACTGGCAGGTTCTGGCCAACTTTCTGGATCTTTCCGGCCGTGATAAATACGTCGGTATTTTCCAGTGTGCCGGCTTTACCCATGGTATGCACCGTGGCGCCACGGATCATGATGGTTTGTGCCTGTGCCGCCAGCGTAAACAGGGTGAGCGAGGCAATCAGTAATGTTTTCAGAGCTTTCATTTGGAGATCCCCTGCAACTGGCCTAACTCGAAATCAGACACCGGTTGAAAGTCCGGATTGTCACGGTCATAGACCAGTGCGCCGTCGATAAATACTTGTCCGGCCTGGGCGTAGACACTGAATGGATTGCTGTTCCAGATCACCACATCAGCCATTTTCCCGGCCGCCAGTGAGCCGGTCATATCATCAATTCCGAGCGCTTTGGCGGCGTTGCTGGTGAGCCAGCGGATGGCTCGTTCCGGGGGGATATCCATGCCTGCGAGTTTGCCACGCGTCATCGCCTTGGCAGCCTCCTGATTCAGCCGTTGAATACCCTCTGAGGAATCCGAATGGACGATGGCACAGCTGCCTTCCGGCCTGTCAACGATGGCAATGTTCTCCTGAATGCCGTCATAGGCTTCCATTTTAAAGCCCCACCAGTCGGCCCACAGCGCACCGCAAACGTTATTTTCTGCCAGTTTGTCGGCGATTTTGTAGGCCTCAACACCGTGGTGGAAAGCCGTGACCTTGTAACCAAATTCATCGGCCATATCCAGGATGGTCATCATTTCATCGGCACGATAGCAATGCATATGCACGAGGATTTCACCCTTGAGTACACCCGCCAGTGTTTCCAGTTTCAAGTCACGCTTTGGGGCTTTGGGTTCAGCTTTGGCATCGTCCCCACTGTTAGTTTTGCGGTTGGCTACTTGTTTGTCATAGGCCGTCCAGTCATCGATATATCTTTGTGCGGCAATCCATTGTGCCCGGTAGGTAGCCATGTTGCCCATGCGGGTGCTGGGCATTTGTTTGCGGTCACCATAAACACGCTTGGGGTTTTCCCCGCAGGCCATCTTCATGCCATACGGAGCGCCGGGGAACTTCATGCTCTGGTAAGTGTTGCCATAGACATTTTTTAAGGTCACACCACGGCCGCCGATCAGGTTACCGGAGCCAGGTAGTACCTGTAACGACGTGATGCCTCCAGCCAGCGCGCGCGAGAATCCGGGATCCTGCGGCCAGATGCTGTGCTCGGCCCACACATTCGGCGTTGCCGGGTTGGTCATCTCGTTGCCGTCAGAATGTGCCTTCACGCCAGGACTGGCATAGACGCCAAGGTGAGAGTGCACATCGATCAGGCCCGGTGTCACCCATTTGCCGCTGGCATCAATGGTCGTAACATCTTGCGGAACATCACCTTTGCCAACAAAAGTGATTTTTCCGTCAGCCATCAGCAGGCTGGCGTCATCCAGCCGTTCCCCGGTACCCGTCAGGATGGTTGCATGGGTGATCAGTGTGGCCGTTGATGGCTGCGGACTATAGGTTGATGGATAGGCTTCGGCCAATGCAGTGCCTGCGGGCAGGGAAAACAGCAATGGCAGCAAGCTCAAAATAGATTTCAGGCGCATGAAAACTCCTTGAGAATGGCGCAAAGATCAGCATGTTACCAAGGAATCATGCTGAATTCCTACGTGTAATTTTCTTGCATCTTTATTCATCTGCATATCACAGTGGTGCCATCAGCATGCAGATGCCGGTATTATCCGCAGGCAATGACTGACGATATCGCAATTCCTGCCAACATTGCTGCCATGGCAGATGACCTGCTGCGCTGGATAGAATCCAGCCTCACATCCGGTGAAAATATCCTTGCGACTTCCAACCAGGGTACAGTCCTGTTGTTTGAAACTGACGGGCTGAAACTGGTGGTCAAATCAGCCATGGGCCGCGGGGCCATCCGCAGGGCTCGCCAGGCAACCCTCGAAAGAGAGTACTCAGCCTATCAGCGACTCCAGGGCGTGACCGGCGTGCCTGCCTGTTATGGCATGTTGGCGCATAAATACCTGCTGATGGATTTTGTTGATGGCGTGCCTTACCGCGAAGCAATCTGGCTGGAGGATGGGCGGCCGGGAACCAGTCAAGAGGCTGGCCCGGGCCATCGTGACCAGTGGTTTGCTGAACTGTTGAACATCATTCAGGCTTTTCATGCACGTGGTGTAAGCCACGGCGACCTCAAATCCAAATCGAACCTGATTGCCGGGCATGACGGTAAGCCGTACGTAATCGATTTTGGCACTACATTTGTTTACAAGACCGGCTTCCACCCGCTTAACAACATGCTGTTTGAATACAGCAAACGACTCGATATCAATGCCTGGGTCAAGCACAAATACCATGGCCGTTATAAAGATGCATCCGAAGAGGACCTGAAGTTACTGAACTACTCCAAGCTGGAGTACGTCATCAGGAAATTGCGTGGCCGGCCGATGCACTGATGTGGGGAAGGGCTGCTTCGGCAGTTGTTATTCAGTATCTGCTCAGGCCGGTTCCCGGGCTTGGCAACTCCGAACCGCGGCGCCACGGGGGGTCGCCCTCTGAGACACGCTGTGAATACGTCCCTGTAGGCTCGGAAAAAACATGGCCCAGGCCAGCCTCTCGACCAGTTCACTGGTCTCACCTCCTCCCTGTTTTTTACGGTCTCAGAGCGCAACCCCCCCGTACCCCCGCTCAGTCTGGTGGGATCTTCGAGATTAGGTGTATCAGCATTCCCCGGACCCGAGCGGGGATATGGGGTACCACGCCCTGCGACCGTGGCCTGCAGGGAGCAGGCCCCGAGCGTACATGGACGTATTTACAGCGTGTCTCAGGGCGTGGTACCCCATGTCGCCGCGCATCGAAGCCGCGATAGCACGTGAGCTCAAATACCGGCCGAGAGGCTGGCCTGGGTCACGTATTCACGGCTACCCGCTCCGGCGTGTTCCTGCCGCTATGCTGGTGGCAAGTATTTCCAGCCCGTCAGCAATACTAATCTCAGCCGCGTATCCGAAATCATTTTTTGCCGCCGAAATATTGTACCAATGGGCGGTGGAAAGGTGTTCCGCTGACCAGCGGGTTACAGGTGGTTCAGATTTTAGTCCGAGCAGTTTCCAGACGTTTTCAAAAATGGTGCCGGCGGCAATCGCAATGCCCGGTGAGATTGCCTTGATTTCCACATCAAGCCCTGCAGCTTTGAGCAAGCCACCGATAATCTCGCGTTGCGGCAGAGGCTCGTCATTGGAAATAAAATAGGTCTTGCCGCTCACAGCTTTCGGGTCGGTAGCCAGTTTATCGAGTGCCAGCAGGTGAGCGCTGACGGCATTGTCGATGTATACCGTATCAATCAGTTTATCCGGCCCCGGAAGCCTGAGTTTGCCACTTTTGGCGCGCTCAACAAGGTGTGGCAGCAGGTGGTTGTCACCCGGGCCCCAGATCAGGTGGGGACGCAGTGAAACTGTGTGCAGTTCGGGCCCGTTGGCTGCCACAACCTGCTGCTCAGCTAGTGCCTTGGTGGCCGGGTAGGGTGAATTGAAGTGTGCCGGGTAAGGCAGGGATTCATCGCCCCCCTCGATATCGCCACCACCGTGCACAACGCTGGGAGATGATGTGAACACCAGCTTTTGGACACCGTTGTTGTGGCAGGCGGCAATAACATTGACGGTGCCGGTAACATTGGGCTGGTAGTAGTCATCATACGGCCCCCATATGCCGGCCTTCGCCGCGGTATGAATAACAGCATCGACGCCACTCATGGTGTGGCTCAGCAATTCCACATTGGTAACAGTGCCGCGAACTGTCTGGATACCCATTTCATCCAGCTCGTTGCTGCTGCCGCGTTGATAGGCAATAACTTCATCACCGCGTGCCTGCAGTTGCCTGCAAATCGCACTGCCCAGAAAGCCGCTGCCACCTGTTACAAGTATTTTCATGCCAGTTGTTTCTCAGCCCAGCGGGCCAGCTTTTCACGCCCGATCTTGGCGTTGTGACGGATGTCCACCGGGAATGATTTGTGGAAAATAAGCTGTTGGATGGCGGTTGTTGCCGCGTGGTTGCGGGCGATCTGGAGCAGGTCTGTGCGTATCCGCTCACGCCGCTGGCGACTGGCTTTTACCAGCAGTTCTACGCACAATACAGGTTGCTGGCAGCCCGCCTCACCGAGACCCACCACTGCGGTACGGAAGACCTCCGGGTGGGTGTTGAAAATGGCTTCGACCTGATCTGCGTACAACACTTGGTCGGCCATGCGAACCCGCTGTGAGGTCCGACCGCAATACCACAAGTAGCCATGGGTATCGAAGTAACCGGCGTCACCCATGCGGTGCCAGACCAGGCCATCGGTATCGGTGATTTTTGCCAGTTGTGTTTTGTCGGGATGTTGCCAGTATGTGTCGGTGGTCGTCGGGCCGTGCACAACGATTTCACCGGTGATGCCGACCGGCAGTTCTACGCTGCCTTCAAAGGTTGCAACTTCGGTATCCGTAACTGGAATGATTCTGATTTTATTCGGTGCCACCGGCCGCCCCACACAGGTGCCTTCACCACTGGCAGTACGTTGTTCTACTTCCCGGTTCAATTCTGTGCCGGAAACGCTGGCGACCGGCAAACACTCCGTAGCGCCATAAGGAGTGAAGATTTCGGCGCCTGTCGGCAGGGCTGCTTGTAGCCGTCGCACAGTAGAAACCGGCATTGCTGCACCGGCAGAGATAACCCGGCGCACGGAGGGCAGGTGAATTTTTTCTGCTTCCATATACCGGCCCAACACGTTCAGCAAAGCCGGTGAGCCAAAAATGTTACTTACCGAAAAGCGCTCAA
The DNA here is from genome assembly GCA_024277555.1 of Gammaproteobacteria bacterium. GTDB lineage: Bacteria > Pseudomonadota > Gammaproteobacteria > Chromatiales > Chromatiaceae > Thiolapillus. The sequence goes on from JAJRUY010000320.1 coordinate 13,048, forward strand.
TAGTTTGCACCAGCAACCTTGGATCTGCTTTGGCCGGTCGGGTGGGATCCATAAAGGGCACCACCGTGGTCATGCCCATGGCCGGATCAAATAGCGCAAAGGGTGGAAATGTTGGCAAGTCGACTTCGCCTTCACGGATGTCGAAAGCCGCTTGCAGCATTTCAACCTGGGCCACAAAGTGGCGGTGCCGGTAAACCACGCCCTTGGGAATGCCGGTACTGCCTGAAGTAAACAGTATGGCAGCGATTTCATCAGCTTGTGTTGCCGCCAGTGCCACAGCGGAGTTTTTTTGCCCGAGTTTGAGCAGTTGCCGCGTACTCAAGCCACCCCAGCCGAGCCGTGGGCCGGATGTAACCAGCTTGACTTCGGGTACCCAGCCAAGCACCTTGCGCGCCACGTGGGCGCGGGTAACACCAATGAACGCTTCCGGGCTGGCTTCAGCCAGGCAGGTTTTTAATGGCCTGGTACCGATGCCAGGATCAATCAATACCGGAATCGCGCCGGCTTTGAACAGCGCAAAAAACAGCGCAAAAAAATCCAGCCCCGGGGTCAGCATCAGCGCTGTGCGCGTGCCGCGGCCGATACCGTACTCGATAAAGCCCCGCGCATATCCATCTGACAGTTCATTGAGGTCCGCATAGCTTATTGACGCATATTGCAGTTGGCCACTGCGTTTTCCGGTAGGGTAGTGAAGGGCAATATTGCTACCTTGCCGGTCAGCCTGACTGACCAGTGCTGCAGCGATATTGCAGGACTCAGGCTGCTGCAGTTCCAGCTTCATTGGCGTCCAGAAAATCACTGATTGCCTGGCTTGCTGCCGGCCCGGCATCTTCCAGGATGTAGTGGCCACAATCCGGGAAACTCAGAACCCTGGCCTGCGGCAGGATCTGTTGCCACTTGCGTAAGAAATGCAGGTCAAAGACAAAGTCTTTTTCACCCCATACCAACAGGCAGGGCTTGTCGATGAAGCCCGGCAGGAGCGCTTCAGTTGACGCCACGATGCCCCAGGCGCTATCTTCCGGTGACAGCGGAATATCCTGTACAAAGCGCAGGGTTGCAATGCGGTTGGCCCAGGAGTCATAGGGCCCGGTGTAATTTTTACGAACCTCTCTGCTGACCGGTTTCTTGAACGCTACACGGGCCGCAAGGGCTGAAAATGCGTTCATTCCCTGTACCAGCAATGCACCCAGCGCAGTGTTGCGCACCAGCCACAGGGCAGGGGGAAAATTCTTTTCTTTTGGCAAGGGGAATGCTGCTGTATTGGCCACCACCATGCTGGCGATTTGTTCCGGCCGTTCTGCGGCCCAGCCAAAACCAATCATACCGCCCCAGTCATGCACAACAAGGTGAATGGGTGCGCCGGGCTGGATATGCACCATCAGTGCGCCAAGGTCTGAAATACGCCGTGTGAGGGTGTAGGGGTAGCGACTGCTGGCGGGCTTGTCTGACAGGCCGCAACCAATATGGTCGGGCACGATACATCGAAAGCGGTCGCGCAGTGCCAGTACCAGGTTACGATAATAGAATGACCAGGTCGGGTTGCCGTGGACCATCAGCACCACAGGTGCATCTTCCGGTCCTTCATCCAGAAAGTGCATACGCTCGCCGTCAATCTCCAGCCAGTTGGACTTAAATGGATAGAGTTTTTCTGAAGGTTTGAACACCCTGTGATTAATACTCAATGAATAGGTTTGGACAGAAGCTTTACCAGACGATTTCCGCCATGGAACAATTCAGCCCGGAGCCGATGCCAAGCAAGGCGACACGGTCGCCTTGCTTGATTCTGCCCATTTCGACGGCCTTCGCCAATGCAATCGGTACAGCCGCGGGGCCAATATTGCCCAATTCCGGGTAGATGCGACAAATTTTCTCCGGATCCAGCCCCAGCAACTGCATAAGCGAATCGGTATGCGCCTTGCTGACCTGGTGAATAACAAATTGATCCAGTTCGTCCACGACCCAACCAAGCGCTTCGCGGGCGGCGCCGAAAGTTTTGGTCGCGAGTTTCAGGCCTTCTGTCAGTAGCACCCGGGTATCAGTGACCATTCTGTCCATCTGGCCATAGCAGAGCTTGTTGAACTCCGTAGCAGCACGGGTCACGCTGCCAACGTAACTGTGGCCCTCGGGGGCCAGTTCACGTCGCGACATCACCATTGCTGCTGAGCCGGAACCCAGGGTCAGAGAGGCAAATTCCGCACGAAATTGCACTTCTTCCACGCCGGGGTGCAACAGGCGTTCAATGGTGGCCTCGGTAATTGGCCGGCTTGATTCGCCATCGACGACCAGCGCGTATTCAATCTCTTCTCGTTCGATCATGCGTGCTGCGATGTCCATGCCGTTTAAAAAGGCCAGGCAGGCATTACCCACATCAAAATTGACACATTTCTCACCGAGGCCAAGGTTGCCATGTACCAGGCAAGCAGTAGAGGGCTCGAGGTAGTCACGGCAGACTGATGTATTGATCAACACGCCGATTTTACTGCGGTCTATTCCAGCTTCTTCAATGGCTTTTTCTGCTGCCATGGTGGCTGATTCTGAGGGTTGGGTACCGTTGTCCCAGAACCGCCGGGCCTTGATCCCGGAAATTTCTTCCAGCAGGCCGGGCCGAATGCCCAGGCGTTCCATTGTTGGCCGCAAGCGTTCTCCGATTTCAGCAGAGGTAACCCTTACAGGCGCTTCGATAGCTGCAAGTGATTGAATAACAACATTTTTAAATTGCATAGAAGTCCGGATGAGATAAGGGTGATCGCCTGGAATTCAGGCCTTGAATTTGCGAGGCTACATTGTAGCCTAAGCGGAGTTGTGAGGCTATAAGGTACCTGTCAGAACAAAATGTATTAGACTGATTCCATTGTTCAACAGGGGTGGTAGTTGCGGTACCCGTGCCGCAGCAGAAGACAGGATTATTGAGTGATAAAAGCAGGTCAAACAATCGGGCCGGATTCGTTCAGTCTACGTCAGCTTCCTCTGCGGCAACTTGACAAGCCACAGGGTGATTCCGTGCATTTGTGGCACCTGGATTTCAATCAACTTTCAAATCCGCTAAATCCGGTTGCTGGCGCGTATGCCAGGGATCTTTCTGTTGTGCAACAGCGCGCCATCAGACGTTTTTACTTACGCTTGTTGCTCGGTGCCTACCTGGGTTTGCCGGGCAAAGATATTCACATCACGCACAGGATCAAGGGCCGACCGGAACTGGATGTGGCCCAGTCACAAGGCGAACTGGATTTCAGTGTGGCCCGCAGCAGCGGGTGCTACCTGATAGGTATCAGCAGTGGGGCAGCTATCGGTGTTGACCTGGAAGTTGCCACCCGTCGTGCAGGCCGGCCGCTGGCACTGGCCCGGCGGTACTTCAGTAAACAGGAAACAGCCGCCTTGTCCTCACTTGATGGAGAGCTGTTGCACCAGGCGTTTGTACATACCTGGTCGTGCAAGGAAGCGCTGGTCAAGGCGAGTGGTGTGGGTATCGCCAACCAGTTGTGCCGGTTCAGCGTAGACACGAACCCGGCTAACCCACCGGGTGTACTGAGCATGCTGGATGATGATCCGGCAGAGTGGCGCATGATGATGGCCACGCCAGCTGAGGACGCGATCGCCGCAGTGGCAGTCAGGCAGCCAGGAATCCAGTTGGAATGTTTTCGCCTTGCCTGACTTAATTTGTCACCAACGTGCAGCAATGCCGGACGTTGTGAGATAAAATTGTGAATTCAGCCTGGCGATCACTGCTTACCCATGAAAGCTGTTTTTTATTCACTCGTTTTGCTTGTCTGTGGCTGTACCACCCAGGTTCAGCCTGACCTGAAGCATGCTGTTGAAGAAATAATAGCCGCCGAACGTCCCAACAGTACCAGCTGCGAAGCGGCTCGGGATCCTTTTTGTGCCATCCAGTCACCACTGTTGTATCTGGGTGATGTGGATGTGTTGTACAAGCGGCACCATGCGACATTACTCGATATCGGTGAGAACTCACTGAAGGTTCGGTTGCACCTGATCAGGGCTGCCCGGCACAGCATCGATTTTCAGAACTTCCTGTTTCGCCGGGACGACACTGGCAGCTTGCTGATGCATGAATTGGTGCAAGCAGCGAAACGGGGAGTGCGGGTACGGGTTTTGTTTGACCAGATGTTTACCACATCCGAGTTAACTTACCTTGCCGGGCTGGCGCTGGAACACAGTAACTTCGAAGTTCGCCTTTACAACCCATTGTTTAACAATGCAAAAACGACCCGCTCCACCATGTTTGGTGGGGTCACTTGTTGCTTCAGGCGGACCAACCAGCGTATGCACAACAAGTTGCAAGTCGTCGATGGTGTGGTTGGCATGACGGGTGGCCGCAATATTGCTGACCGCTATTTTGATTACGATCCCGACTACGACTTCAAGGATCGGGAAGTGCTGGTTTTCGGGGCGGTCGCTGCTGAGATGAGTGCTTCTTTTGACCTGTTCTGGGTCAGTGATATCACTGCCGAAATTAGCCATCTGCGTGACATTGCGCCGCTGATAGCCAATGACGAGGGCTATCGTTCAAGTAGCTACACGGTTGCTGCAAGGTTGCAGCCCTTGCTGGCCGACATTGTAGATGCACGCTTGATGCACAGGCTTTTTGTACAAACTGCGCATCCGGTTGACTCGGTTGGGTACTATTATGACCTGCCGCATGCTGATAACACGGGTGACGTACCTCATATCGATAGCACGGCTGGACTGCATGCCACGCTGGCGCGGGCGGAAAAGTCGGTGCTTGTACAGTCGCCGTATCTTGTTCTGTCCCGACGCACACGAAATGTTTTCAAGGCCTTGCGCACTGACCATCCGGAAATCGAGTTGGTATTTTCTACCAACAGCCTGGCGTCTACCGATGCTTTTTCTGCTTATTCCAACACCCACAAGCACAAGAAACACTACATCAAAGCCCTCGGTTTTGACCTTTATGAATTTCGCCCGTATGCGGCTGATGCGGCAGAGTTCTTTCCGCGCCTGCCCGCCTTGATTGCTGAAAAACAAAGCGGCATGAACAGCGGGAGGATTCCTGCCGTTGGTCCTAACCCTACGCTGGACATGCCAGGCCCAAGGGTTGGCCTGCATGCCAAGTCTTTCGTTATTGATGGACATATTTCCATGGTCGGTTCGCATAATCTCGACCCGCGCGGTGAAGGCTACAACACAGAGAATGGCGTGATCATTGATGACGTGGCGTTTGCCCGGGAACTGGAAAACAGCATCCGCAGAGACATCGAGCCGGGCAATAGCTGGGTGGCAGCCATGAAACCTCCAGGACCGCCGTTGTTGGGTAGCATAAACGGTGCCATTGAATCAGTTTCGCGCAGTCTGCCGATTTTTGATATCTGGCCTTACCGCTCAACAACGGTCTATGAACTACGGTCTGGCGGAACCGTTACTGCACCCGGAAAGGAGGGGTTCTATGAGAACTACCGGCCGGTGGGCAGCTTTCCCGACGTGACCAGTAGCAAGCGGCGTTGGCAGGTAATTTTGATCAGTTCGTTCATGGGCTTTATTACGCCGGTCCTCTGACGTCTGTGTGAGGTTCAGCTTTCACCTGGATCAGGCTCTCGTTGTGTGGATTTTTGCCCTGCTTGTCCTGGTAAAACTCCCGTATCAGCTCAAAATCCGCATCAATGTCATCACCTGGATGGAGCGTGTGGCTCACGCCGACCTGTTTCTTTCCAAAATCCAGGTAGCCCAGTGCGATCGGGACTTTAGCGGCCCTGGCGACATGGTAAAAACCGGTTTTCCAATGATCAGTTTTACTGCGGGTGCCCTCCGGCGCCAGCCCGAAGATAAATTCATCGGACTCCTCAAACAGGTCTGCCAGTTGTTGAATCAGGTTCAGGCTGTGTGCCCGGTCGACGGGCCTGCCGCCCAGCGCACGAAAGAACCAGCCAAAAGGCCAGCGGAAGATGGTGTGTTTGCCGATCCAGTGAACGTCCAGGCCAGCCGCTTTAACCGCCATAATTGCCAGCGGGAAATCCCAGTTACTGGTGTGAGGCGCAGCGATAACTACGTATTTTTTAGCCTTGGGGAAATCCGCCCTGAGTTCCCAGCCGAGTGCAGTGAGTAGCCACCTGGACAAGTGCGCAACCATGCGTGGGTCATCTAAGTGATTTTGAAATCAGCCAGCCGCCCGCTACCAGCAACAGGAGACCCGGAACAGAATACCCCCACAGAAACCAGGGGCCGGTTTCCATCGCGGCGAGAACGGCGCCAGAGATGCTCAATGATCCCCCGGCCAGCGCCTGCACAGTCTGGTGTTGCGCCCTGGTTTTTTCCTGCCTGCGTCCCGCCGTATCTCTGGAAGGGTTGGTGAGCATACTGGGGTCGGCATTGGCTTTGGCCAACAGGTTGTGCATCAGGTCACGAACCTCGGGTGCCTGGGCCAGCCACCTGGGCAAGCGCTCACGCGCTTCGCGGATGAGTTTATCCGGGCTGTTTTTATTTCTCAGGATCGCTTCAAGTTCAGGTTTGGCGACTGACCAGATATCAATTTCCGGGTCCAGCTGACGGCCCAGACCTTCAATATTCAGCAGGGTTTTTTGTAACATCAGTAGCTGTGGTTGTAAGGTCAGCTCGAAACGGCGCGCGACGGAGAACAGGTCATACAACAGCTTACCGAAAGACACTTCATTCAGTGGGCGGGTAAAGTTAGGCTCGCCCACCGTCCTGACCGCTGCTTCCAGCGCATCGAGGCGGGTACTTGCCGGCACCCAGCCTGCGTCTATATGCAGCGCGGCCACGCGCCGGTAGTCCTGATTGAATAAGGCCAAAAAGTTTTCAGAAATATAGTACAGGTCCCGGGGTGAAAGGCTGGCAACGATGCCAAAGTCCATCGCGATGTAAGTGGGATCATCCGGATTGGTGGCGTCTACCAGGATGTTGCCCGGGTGCATGTCCGCATGAAACAGATTGTCGCGGAACACCTGGGTATAGAAGACCCGGATTCCGCGCCGAGCCAGTTTTTTCAGATCGACGCCGTGTGCGCGCAAGCCCTCAATATCACCGATGGGAAGTCCGGATACGCGCTCCATGACCATTACCCGCCGTTTGCACCACTTCCAGTAAACTTCCGGGATATACAGGTCGTTTGAGTCTTTGAAATTACGCCTCAGTATCGAAGCGTTGGCAGCTTCACGCTGCATATCAAGCTCATCAAATACCACACTTTCGAATTCTCGCACCACCTCCAGTGGTTGCACCCTGGCGCCGCTCTGCATGAATTTGTCTGCCAGTCGCGCGATGGTCTTAAGCAGGTCGATATCCTTGCGCAGTTGCTTGTCGATTCCCGGGCGCACGACTTTGACCACGGCTTCACGGCCGTCGTGCAGGGTCGCGGGGTGTACCTGGGCAATCGATGCAGAGGCCAGCGGTTTGGCATCAAAAGAAGCAAACACTTCATCGACTGGCTTGCCGAGTGCATCTTCAATAATTTTTCTGGCCTGCTCACCCGGGAATGGCGGAACCTGATCTTGCAGCAAGGCCAGTTCATCTGCAATATCCTGCGGTAACAAGTCGCGCCGGGTAGACAGGATCTGTCCGAATTTTACGTACACAGGGCCGAGTTCCTGCAAAGCCAGGCGTAAGCGTTCACCGCGGGGTAAATCCGACAGGTCTTTACCGGTGGGTATGAAAGCGCGCAACCAGCGTATGGGTGCGGGCAACTGCACTGTGCTGAACAGCTTGTCGAGTCGGTAGCGCTTGACGATGACACTGATGTGCCAGATGCGCAGAAACTGGCGCAGGCTACTTGTCATTGGTCACTGTCTTTCAAGAAGTCAGAAAAAATTTTGCCCGCTGCCCGGGCACCTTGCCGCGCTGTCTCCACGCCCTGGCGAATGCTCTGTGCGGCCTGATAGCCGGCGGTATCGCCGAGCATGCCAATCAACGGACCTTCCCAGTCGGGTTCCAGTTTGCCAAATATACGTTCCAGATCACGGGCCAGGCTGGCATCTCCGTTAATCTGTACTTTTGAGTCTGGCAGTCCCCAGTCAGCATCTTCCGGCTCGGCCATTGAGAACAGGGCGACAGGTGTACCGCTGATGGTTGTGTCTGGTTCAGCATCGGCATCCAGACGCACGCGTACGACACCGTATTTGAAGGTAAAAAACAGGGTAATGCTCAGGCCTTTGATATCCAGCTGTAATAATCGCCCTTCCAGCTTTTTGATTCGCGAGGGTGATTCTTTGTCCAGCTGCAAAACCTGATTAACCGCTGTTTCCAGCGCCAGCGCCAGCATACCTGGTAAAGGTGTCTGGTAGTCAGCCACGATAGCCACTGTGGATTGCCACTATTCCACCGGTCATGTTGCGGTAGGTGACGTTGTTGAACCCCGCGTCTTCCAGCATGCCCGCCAGTTTGTCCTGGTCAGGGTGCTTGCGGATGCTCTCGGCCAGGTAGCGATAACTGTCCTCATCATCGGCGATGATCTTGCCAAGGCGCGGCAAAATACCGAACGAGTAGGTGTCGTAGATCTTTTTCAGGCCTTCAAACTCCACTTTTGAGAATTCCAGGATCATCGCCCGCCCGCCCGTTTTCAGCACCCGGAACATCTCCTTCAGCGCGGCTGGCTGATCGGTGACGTTACGCAGGCCAAAGGCGATGGTGACCGCATCAAACTCGGCATCTGCAAAGGGTAGTTGCTCGGCGTTGGCCAGGGAATACTCGATATTGCCGACCAGTCCGCGGTCTTCCATACGTTGCCGGCCGACAGCCAGCATAGCCTCATTGATGTCGCTCAGAACCACGCTGCCGGTTGTGCCGACCTGCTTACTCATCAGAGCGGCGATATCACCGGTGCCGCCGGCGAGGTCCAGCACACGCTGTCCAGGCTGGATACCACTGATGGCAATAAAATGGCGCTTCCACAAGCGATGTACGCCCAGTGACATCAGGTCGTTCATCAGGTCGTATTTTCCGGCTACGGATTCGAATACGTCATGTACCAGTTGGGTCTTTTCCTCAACTGCGACATCGCGGTAGCCAAAATGCGTAGTACCTTTTGCGTTTGCTTTGTTGTCTGCCTGTTCCATGTGGCTATTGTACCCGCTGGGTGGACATTGATGTCCACCATAATTACAGGATGTAGCGGCTCAGGTCTTCGTTACCTGCCAATGCGTCAAGGTGCTCATTTACATAGTCGGCATCCAGCATGATCGCTTCTCCGCTACGGTCTGGCGCCTCGAAGGAAATGATATCCAGCAGGCGCTCCATGATCGTGTGCAAACGACGGGCACCAATGTTTTCGGTGTTTTCATTCACCTGCCAGGCAATTTCGGCAATCCGTTCCACAGCACTGGCATCAAACTGGAGGTCCACGCCCTCGGTAGCCATCAGTGCGGTGTATTGCTCGGTCAATGAGGCCTTCGGCTCAGTCAAAATACGCACGAAGTCCTTGGCGACCAGCGCCCGCAGTTCAACGCGGATGGGCAGGCGGCCCTGTAGTTCAGGGATCAGGTCAGAAGGCTTGCTCAGGTGAAATGCCCCGGATGCAATAAACAGCATGTGGTCAGTTTTGATCATGCCGTAGCGGGTAGAAACAGTACAGCCCTCAACCAGCGGTAAAAGGTCACGCTGTACGCCTTCGCGTGAAACATCTGCTCCGGCGAATTCAGAACGCTTGGCAACCTTGTCCAGTTCATCGATAAACACGATGCCATTTTGCTCGGCTGCTTCCAGTCCCTGCTGCTTGATCTCCTCATCATTGATGAGCCGTGCTGATTCTTCTTCAATCAGCAATGGCATGGCATCCTTGATGCGCATTTTTCGCTTCTGGGTTTTGTTGCCCCCGATGTTCTGGAACATGCCCTGTAACTGGCTGGCCATCTCCTCCATGCCTGGCGGTGTCATGATCTCCACCCCAATCTGGGCAGAAATATCAAATTCGATTTCGCGCTCATCCAATTCGCCGGCAAGCAATTTACGCAACATTTTCTGCCGCGTTGAGGCCTGCTTGTCATTGTCTGTGCTGATTTCCGGCGTAGGTTCATTGGCGAAACCAATCGGGTTCGGCTGTGGCAGCAGAAGATCGAGGATGCGGTCACGGGCCGCGTCCTCGGCACGGGCACCAACTTTTGCCACCGCTTGCTCGCGCAACATATTGATGGACATATCCACCAGGTCGCGGATGATGGATTCAACGTCCTTGCCAACATAACCGACTTCGGTGAACTTGGTCGCTTCAACCTTAATGAAGGGCGCGTTGGCCAGTTTGGCCAGACGCCGCGCGATTTCTGTTTTGCCCACGCCCGTGGGACCGATCATCAGGATGTTCTTTGGGGTTATTTCATTGCGCAGTTCTTCATCGACCTGCATACGCCGCCAACGGTTGCGCAGGGCGATAGCAACAGCGCGCTTGGCATCTGATTGGCTAATGATATGAGCGTCCAGTTCCTGGACGATTTCCCTTGGGGTCATTTGAGACATGCTTATGTGATTTCCAGTGTTTCTATAACGATATTTTCATTGGTATAAATACAGATATTGGCCGCGATGCCCAGTGACTTTTTGACAATTTCTTCAGCAGACATTTCCGTGCCATCAAGATAGGCCATGGCTGCTGATTGTGCGAAGGGGCCGCCGGAACCGATGGCGATAAGGCCATGCTCCGGTTCGATGACATCACCATTTCCTGAAATAAGCAGCGAGTTTTTCGTGTCGGCGATGGCCAGCAGGGCCTCAAGGCGCCGCAGCATGCGATCGGTGCGCCAGTCCTTAGCCATTTCCACCGCCGCGCGAACCAGATTGCCGGAATGTTTCTCGAGTTTGCCTTCAAATCGCTCGAACAGGGTAAATGCGTCTGCGGTAGCGCCGGCAAAGCCTGCGATGACCTGATCTTTATATAACCGACGCACTTTGCGTGCGTTGGATTTCATCACGGTATTGCCCAGGGTTACCTGGCCGTCGCCACCCATCACCACCTGGTTGCCCCGGCGTACCGAGCAGATGGTTGTTCCACGATACTGTTCCACGCGTTTCTCCTTCTGAATGCGTGCAACAAACGTGGGGTTTTCAGCAAACGATTGCAAGCATCACACAAACCATAGATAGTTCCACGCGTGGGCATCTGTGAAAGGAGATCTTGTGGACATAGTGATTGAAGCAGTATGGGCCTTAGCGTTAGTGGGCGTACCGATCGCACTGTTTACACTCGCAATCGTCTGGTGGGGCATGCGCAATGGCCATTTCCCCAATGTGAATAACAGCAAGGAACTCCATCGCGAACTGAAAGTGATGACCGGCAAGAACAAAGACCCTGAAGGCAGGAAACAGGGCTTGATCTATAAAAAATGGGCAAAATTTGGTGGCGGTTTTTATGGGATTGTGGCTTTTTTTACCTATATTGTCGTGGAAGTGACTGAAATCGCCACCATGATCATAAATTTTGGTGGCTTTTGGGTTTTTATAAAGCAATTCGATATTGGCGTCATTATCAGCATATTCGTTGAAGCACTGGTCAACTTTATTGCCGCTATTGTGTGGCCGTTGTACTGGATGAAGCGAATCGATACCGAGCAAACCTGGGTGTGGTTTGTGGCCGCTTATGCAGGTTATTCGCTTGGCCTCAGGTTGGCTCAGTTGCTGAACCAGCGCCGTTCGCAGATCTGAGCCTGGCACGTTCTGGTTGGTTTTGATGCCATGTATTCCTCTGAAGTATGCCCCCCACTAGCACAAACTAACCCTTACAACCCCTCGCGCTATTTCTTCTTCGCCCGCGGATGCGCCTTGTCATAGACTTTAGCAAGGTGCTGAAAGTCGAGGTGGGTATAAATCTGAGTGGTGGAAATATCAGCATGGCCGAGCAGTTCCTGGACACTTCTCAGGTCACCGGATGATTCCAGCATGTGACTGGCGAAACTGTGTCTGAGCAGGTGGGGGTAGACATTTTGCGGCATACCCTGGCGTTTGGCCCAATAGCGTATACGTGACTGGATGGTGCGTGGCGAGATCGGGTTGCCACGCTGGCTGACGAACACATGGGGTTCCTCAAAACTGGCGTACTGCCCACGTACCTTACGCCACTCGAGTAGCGCCTCCGCGGCGATGCGACCGACCGGCACCATGCGACTGCGGTTGCCTTTACCGGTAACGGTCACCATGCCCGATGGCAGGTCTATCTGTTCCCAGCGCAGGTCAGTCAGTTCTGACAGGCGCAAACCGGACGAGTAAAACAATTCCATAATGGCCTTGTCGCGCACTGCCAGCGGTTTGTCGGTAGGTATGTCCAGCAGTTGGCCGACGGTGTCGGCGTCAAGTGTTGCTGGCAAGTGTCGGGGGCTTTTGGGGGCTCTGACCGCTTTTGCCGGGTTGTGCCGGGCGATGCCCTCGCGGAGCATCCAACGGAAGAAACTGCGTAAAGCCGATAGCAAGCGTTGCAGCGATTTCCCGCCCAGGCCCTGGCGGTGTTTCTGTGCAATCAGCGCGCGAATATGGTGCTGGGTCACCTGCTCAGGATTGTCTACTGCCTGTTCCTCAAGAAACGCCAGCAATTCGGCTACATCCCGACGATAGGCTATCAGCGTCCGCGCAGACAGGCCCCGCTCATGTTCGAGATAGGCAAAGAAATTTCTGGCGTGGGTGTCCATGTCTGACCAGCTTACACCGGCAGTGGTGGAAAATGACCTTTTAACTTAACCTGATCAGGCTGATTTGCGTTGTTCTGCGGGCTCCTCAAGAGCAAGCCGGCTGGTTACAACAGCAGCCAGAAGGTCGAGGAACAGGGTTCCCATGCCAGGATAGAAGCGGGCCGGGTCGCTACTGCCGATGGCCAGCAGGCCATCCTCGCCCAGTGGTACCAGTGCCGTTGACTGCACCCATTGCCCGCGTGAAGCGAACAAGTGATCACGCTTGTTGCGGTTCAGGCGACCACAGACGCTGACACCTTTCTCGAGGTGATCCTGGAATTGTTGCAGTTCAGGGTCGTCGCGCCGGGTGTGGAAAACAGGCGTCTTTGGGCCGGCCTCAATTTCCAGGTCAAACAGGGTGATATTGAGGATATCAGCGTTGAATTCACTTAACAGGGCTTCACTGAGGCGGTCAAAAAATGCTGGTAAATCCCGCATTGCCATCAATTCCAGCGTTAAAACATGCAATCTGGACATCAGTTTTTCATTGTCTGTGGCAACTTGTATAAGCTGGCTCAGGCGCTGTTCCAGGACTTCGTTTTCACTGCGCAGGTATTGCACCTGTTTTTCAATCAGGGAAACTGCCGGACCGCTGGAGTGGCTTAGCTCAATATCCTTTAACAACGCGGGCTCGCGCTCCAGAAAATCAGGGTTTTGGCGTAGAAATTTCGTTACGATTTCTTCCATTGACCTGGTGGTGTCGCTCATATCAAATTCCCTTCGAATACGTGTGTAGCTGGCCCTGTCATAATGACGGGATCATTCCCCCCCGTCCATTCTATTATAAGGATTCCCCCCGCCTGGGTCACCTGCACTGTTTTTTCGACCAATTCCGCCCTGCGCAAAATGCTCATGGCCGCACACGCGCCAGAGCCGCAGGCCCGGGTTTCAGCGGCCCCGCGTTCAAATACCCTGAGCTGTATATTGCTGCGATCCGTGATCTCTGCAAAGCCGGCGTTACAACCTTCCGGAAAGGCGCGGTGGTGGCTGATAGCGCGGCCCAGCACTTCTACATCAGTATTGGCAACATCCTCTACGATCATCAACGCATGCGGGTTGCCCATTGAGGCCGCACCCAGTCGATACTGTTCCGGACCCACAGCCAGTGTGTACCAGCCAGCCGATGGTCGCAGGTTGACAGGGATGCTTTCCGGCTCGAATAGCGGCGTGCCCATTTCCACCTGGACCTGCCCGTCAGGCAGGCAGTTTACCCCGACTTCTCCGCTTGGACCGCCGAGGATAAATGCATGCCCGCGGGTTTCTGCGCGCATTTCTAGGTAGCGGCCGATACAACGCACACCATTGCCACACTGCTCTGCCTGGCTGCCATCTGAATTCCATATCTCGAAAGACGCCAGTTGCTGCTCAGTCGTTGCTTCGCGTAAAACAAGCACCTGGTCACAGCCGATACCGGTATGCCGTGCGGCGAGTTGGCGGGCGACCCCGGGGTCAAGCTGGAAATTTTGGGTGCGTAAGTCCAGCAATAAAAAGTCATTGCCCAGACCATGCATTTTATGAAATGTGACAGACATTTTTGCTCAGCCTGAAAGGTCAGCTGCCGCTGCTGTCTTCTTTGTCACTGCCTGCCTGTTTGTCACTGTCTTCCTGTTCCTGCTGCTGGTTTTGTGCTTCGGTGGCTTGTGGTGTGCCTTCTTCGGGCGTGGTGGCTTCGTCGGGAAGGTACAACGGGCCCCGGAGCCCACAGGCAGCGAGCAGGCAGCTGAACAAGAGTGCCAGCAATATGAATTTAACAGTGTGCATAAGTGTTACCAAACCCTGATTGACTGCTACACTATACGCCATGAATAACAGCAAATCAGCAGATAGCACGGAACAGGAATCTGACGGTGTAAAACTGCTTGAAACAGTTGAAGTCACAACCGCTGACAGCCCGGAGTTTGCCGTAATATGGATGCATGGCCTCGGTGCTGACGGCCATGATTTTGAACCCATCATCCCGTTTCTTGGCTTGCCGCCCGAAGCTGCGGTGCGTTTTGTTTTTCCGCACGCGCTGATGCGGCCCATTACGATTAATGGTGGGGCGGTGATGCGCGCCTGGTACGACATTATTGAGATCAGTGCCAGTAAAGGCCAGGATGAGGCTGGCATTCAACACAGTGCGGTCAAGGTTCAAGAGTTGATTGAGCGTGAGATAGCACGGGGTATCCCGGCTGAAAAAATCATCCTCGCCGGCTTTTCCCAGGGTGGGGCGATGGCCCTGCATGTCGGCCTGCGCTTCCCGAAGAAGCTGGCGGGCATCATGGCTCTGTCTGCTTACCTGGTGTTTCCTGAGCGTTTGGACGCTGAGCTTTCACCGCAGAATTCTGCCACGCCGGTTTTCATTGGCCATGGAACGCAGGATCCGATGGTGCCCTTCTCGCTGGGGCAGGCTGTGAAGGCGGAGCTTGAAAAAGGTCAGTGGCCTGTCGAATGGCACAGCTATCCAATTCCACATTCGGTATCTCAGGCGGAGATCGCAGATATCGGGCGCTGGCTGAAAACCTGTTTTATTTGATTGAATGGTAACCCTGCATGAGCACAAAAATGATAAAAATCGCAACACGTAAAAGCGCGCTGGCCTTGTGGCAGGCCAACCATGTGCAAGCACTTTTGCATGAAGCCCATTCCGGGATTGAAATTGAGCTGGTAAAAATTGTCACTGAAGGTGATCGCATTGTCGACCGGCCACTTTCGCAAATAGGCGGCAAGGGCCTGTTCCTGAAAGAGTTGGAGCGCGCCTTGCTCAACGGCGAGGCCGATCTGGCTGTACATTCGATGAAGGATGTGCCGGCGGATATGGCGGACGGTCTGGTGCTGGAGGCAGTACTGCCAAGGGCCAACCCGTATGATGCGCTGGTCAGCCGTGATGGCAGAAAGCTGGCAGAGTTGCCTGCAGGTAGCCGTATAGGCACCTCCAGCCTGCGCCGCCAGTCATTGTTATTGGCATTGCGCCCGGATCTGGTCGTGGTTGATTTGCGTGGCAACGTGGATACCCGCCTGAGAAAGCTGGATGAGGGCCAATACGATGCAATTATTCTGGCCTGTGCCGGCTTGCAACGTTTGGGTCTTGGCGACCGGATTACCGAAACGCTGGATTCAACCGGCTGGCTGCCAGCTTCAACCCAGGGGATTATTGGTTTGCAGTGCCGTGAAGCTGATGCTGAAACAAAAAGCCTGATCAGGCCGTTGGCCGATCAGGGTACAGCCGTTGTTGCTGATGCTGAGAGAACCGTGGCGCGGGTTCTGGAAGCAACCTGTCAGGTGCCCCTGGCGGTGCATGGCGTGTTGGTGGGAGAAACCATCCAACTCGAGGCGGTCGTGGCGACGCCGGACGGCAAAGAAATTGTCAAGGTGTCAGGTGAAGCCGATGCGGCCGATGCGGTTGCGCTCGGTGAGCGGCTGGCAGCCGAACTTCTGGAAAAAGGCGCCGGGAAAATTATCGCGGCATTATAGCGGGACCGCGCGGGGCTGCTATTGAGCGGAGAAATACGACATTCGTATTCAACACAGATGACCAGTGTACTGATAACCCGCCCCCGGGCAGCGGCCCTGCAACTTGCAGGGCCGCTTGGCCAGCTTGGCCTGCAGCCCATTGTAATGCCCCTGTATACATTCTCTCCACGGCAACCAGAAATCGACATCAGCACGGCCCTGGTCTCGGGCAACAGGCGGACTATCGTCATTTTCACCAGTCCGAGAGCGGTTCGGTTCGGGCTTGAACACATTCCGACAGACCTTTTGAGCAGCCTCGAGTTCGCAGCTGTTGGCGCAGCAACCCGTGCCCGTCTTGAAGCCAGCAACCTTCAGGTTACACTTCAGGCTGACTCCGGATTTACTTCTGAAGACCTTTTGCAGGTGCCGGCGTTGGCTGTGGATCCTGGCCTGGCAGTTATTTTCTGCGCGCCTGGTGGCCGCAGGAAGCTGGCCGCGGGGTTGCAGGAGTTGGGCTGGTCAGTGTCGATGGCCATGGTGTATGAACGCCAGCCGCTGAAACCTTCGCAACAGCAGGTGGATGAGTTGCTGGCAGCTGGCGACCTGGTCAGTGTCTGGACCAGCATCTCGGCATTTGACCTGGCCAGGGAGTTGTTGCCGGCGGCGGCCTGGGACAAAATTCTGCATACACCGGCACTGGTGATTTCTGCCCGCATAAAGCATCATTTACAGCAAGCAGGTGTGGCCCGGGTTGAAGTGGCCGGGGGGCCGGGAAATAAGGATTTGCTCAGGTCACTGCAAACGCGATTGATCAAAACAGGACAGCAAGCCATTGAATGAAGAAATTGAAGATACCGTAACCGACCCGGTGGACAAGTTACTGCAAGAGAAAAAACCCGCCTCAACAGGTAGAGGACTGGCTGTATTGGCATTGCTGTTGGCCTTGATAGCGGCCGCAGCTACGGGTTGGTTGTGGTGGCAGAAGTACTCCACGGCTGATGATGGCGCAACGCAACAGGACACGCTGGCTGCGCTGCAAGTGCAACAGGAAGGGCTGGTTCGATCAGTGGCATCCCTTGAATCTCAACTTGACGCTGTGGAGTCGCCGGTGGGTGCGGGTGAGTTTGCCAGGCTTGGTGAGCGACTTGCTGTCGTTGAGCGCAAGATAGTTGCTTTGCAGGGACAGTCGAGTGAGGATCAGGCTTCGGTATCAGCGGTTCAGGGCAGCGTGCGTTCCATAGCCCAGCGCCTGTCGACGGTTGAATCCGGCCTTACCAGCGTTGCGGCGAAGAGCCAGAACAGCAGTGTCGAGCTTGAAATAGCAGAGATTGATTTTCTGTTACGTGCTGCCAATGAACGCTTGCAGTTATTTTCTGATCCACAGGCAGCCGATCTCGCGCTGCAGGCCGCAGATGTACAGCTTGAAGCATTGAATGATCCGTTGTTCCTGAGTGTTCACCAGCGCATTACCGCTGCCCACCAGGCATTGGCCAGCGTGCCGCACATAGACCGGGTTCAGCTTTCGGCCCGGTTTACAGAAATGCAAAGCAGTATCCCGAAGCTGCCTTTTCGAGGTGAAGATGAGGTTGCCCCGGAGCCTGAAGCGCCAGTAGACAGCGGTTGGTGGGACAGCCTGACCGATACCCTGTCATCGCTGGTTACTATCCGGCGGCGCGCCCCGGAGGACGAATCGTTGCTGAGCCTTGAGGACAAAGACTACCTGCGCCAGGGCTTATGGCTGCAGCTTGAATCCGCGCGCCTCGCACTGATGCGCAACGATGCCGGTGTTTATGTTTCATCTTTGCAGCGGGTCGACAGCACGCTGGTGCAGTTTTTTGAGAATGAGACGCCTGCGGTAAGATCCTTGATGCGTGAGGTCGCATCCATGAAGCAAACTGAGATAGCCCCTGAGATGCCGGACATCAGCGCACCCTGGACACAACTTCGACAACTGAGGGATAGCCGCAGGTTGCTGCAGGCTGTGCCGGCTACAGAAAACACTGAGGCTGCCGAATGAAACGTGGTTTCCTCATCGTGTTGGTACTGTTGCTGTTGCTGCTGGCCGGTGCATTGGCACCGATGTTTAAAAACGACCCGGGGCACGTGCTGATAAATTTTGGCGACTGGACAGTTGAGACCAGTGTGCTGGTACTGGCTGCTGCACTGGCGGTCGTCTGGTTCAGCGTACAGCTCATTACCTGGCTGTGGCGGATGCCGGTAGAAACCGCCAGAAGAATGCGTGAGCAGCGTGCTTTCAAGCAACTGGAAAAGGGTTTGCTGGCGTTGACTGAGGGTGATTGGAGCGCTGCTGAGAAAGCGTTGGAGAAATCGGCCAGTGTGCAGGGTAAAACTACGGCCCACTACCTTGCAGCGGCCCAGGCTGCAGATGGTCAGGACGCCCATGACCGGCGCGAGTACTACCTCGAACAGGCTGATAGCGGGGGTGCTAAAAAGCGCTTCCTGGTTGAGCTGACACGTGGACGTATGTTGCTGGAGAATGGTAACTACGCTGCTGCGCTGCCGGTACTTCAGGCGCTGCATAAACGCCGCCGCAAGCACCCGCAGGTGCTGGATTTATTACTCCGATGTTACCGCCAGTTGGGTGCCTGGGATGAGTTGCAGGCGATGCTACCGGCTTTGCGCAAGGCCGATGTACTGGACGATGAGCAGGCGTTGGCGTTGCAGGAAGAAGTGGCCGCTAACAGTTTACGTTCAGCTGGGGACGCGGAGGCACTACAGGCGGCGTGGAAGAAGATTCCGCGGGCAATGCGTCTGCATGCAGCGGTCGTTGAGTCCTTTGCAGTCGCCGCGAGTCGCCTTGACCAGCCAGAGCGGGCGGAGCCTGTTATCAGCTCCAGCCTCCGCAATGACTGGAATCCGGCGCTGGTTTTGCGTTATGGCGATACCGGTGATGGCGACCGGTCAAAGCGCATGAAGCAGTGTGAAAAGTGGCTCAAGCAATATCCTGAAGATGCCAGCCTGCACCTCGCACTGGGGCGTCTGTGCGCTGGGGAATCCCTGTGGGGTAAAGCCCGGGAACACTTGATCAAAAGTCTCGAGCTGGAACCCAGCAGCCTGGGTTACGATGCCCTTGGGCAGTTGCTGGAGCGGCAGGGTGAACTGGAGCCCGCCATGATCTGTTTCCGCAATGCCTTACGTATGAACCAGGGCCAGCCGCCATTGCCATTGCCAGCGGGTACGGCTCGCATTTCCGGCCCCTGACTCTTCTACCAGCTACCTTGTGGAACGCTAGTGTGGCTTGGCCAGAACCCTGACGGGTACATCCAGACCGAACTCAAACGAATCAAAAAATATCCGTTGCCGGTCAGCGTTGTGCTCTATGAAAGCTGCGCGGCTTGCATCAATCATCGCGGGCGGGCCGCTCATATAAATATCGAAACCGGATAAGTCCGGGTACTGCTGAAGCACTGCCTGATGTACAAAACCGTGGAAAGTGTCGTCATTGTCACCATCGGCTGGCTCTGAAAGGGCCGTAGAAAACCGGATATGCTCGTGTTGTTCTGCCCACTGACGCGCTGTTTCGTACAAATACAATTCCGACTGGCTGCGGACGCCCCAGAACAGGTGAAGTGGCCGCTTATCCTGGTGTGAGAGCAAGTCTTCAAGCATCGATTTCAACGGTGCAAAGCCGGTGCCCCCGCCCATGAAAATCATCGGTCGGTCGGGTGAGTCATGGCGGACAAAAAAAGTGCCCAGCGGTGCTTCAATGCGCAGAATATTGCGCAGTTCCAGCTCATCGAAGACCCAACCGGTAAAATCGCCGCCTTCCACATGGCGCACATGCAATTCAATTTCATCTTCCATTTGCGGTGGGCTGGCGATAGAAAAGGCCCTCCGCTTACCGTCCGGTAACAGTATTTCCAGGTACTGGCCGGCCAGAAACTGCAGTCTCTGCGCGGCCGGTAGTTTCAGCTTTAAGCGCATCACATCGTTAGCCAGCAGTGTTTTATCGATGACCCGAACTGGCATTTTACGCACCTGGATGTCGCGTATCGCTGCGATTTCACGGGCTTGTATTACCAGGTCTTCGGTCGGCTCCGCCTGGCACAGCAGTGCGGCGCCAGCAGCGATTTCTGCCCGGGTCAGTGCCAGTGGCGGGTGGAAAGGGTAGTGCACATCACCAGACTCCAGGTGGCCTTTACAACTGCCACAGGTGCCGTTCTTGCAACTGTAGGGCAGCATCACCCCCTGGCGCAGGGCGGCAGTCAGCACCGTTTCGCCCTCATTGACGGTAAAGGTCGCACCGCTGCTGGTGATCTTGACTTTGTATTGCTTCATAAATTACTGGCTAAAAATGTATGCCTGAACCAAATGGTTGCGTATTGTCGCCCAAAAAGCGACTGGAAACATTGAAAAATGTGTCGGGTCACCTTTTTGTTCTGTGATAATCTTTGCGGCACTTTGCAGCACCAGTAACAACGATGATTTCATTTATTTCCTCAATACTGCGATTTACTTATCGCACCATACTGCTTGTCAGTTTTCTGCTGTTGCTACTTTTCCCGGTATTGATGCTGGTTAACCATCACCGCAAAAGCAATACCGCAAGCGGTCATTTGAAAGCGGATGCGATTGGCGCCTGGCTGTCTACCCGGCTGGTGTGGTTTTTTGGGGTTCGGGTGCGCCCCCGGGGTACACTTGCGGAAGGGCCGGTGCTGATGGCTGCCAACCACATATCCTGGCTGGATATTCCGGTTCTGCACTCAGTCTGTGCGATGGGTTTTGTGGGCAAGGCAGAAATAAGAAAATGGCCGATATTCAGATATATAGCACGTACCGGTGGCACAATATTCCATCAGCGTGGCAGCCATGATTCTGCCAATGACGTTGCCATCTCAATGGTACAGAGGTTGAAGCAGGGACGCCGCGTCGCCATCTTTCCCGAAGGTGGCATATTGCCTGGCAATGCGATACGGGTATTTCATGCCCGCATGTTTCGCGCGGCGGTAGAGGCTGAGTGTGCGGTCCAGCCGGTGATGATTCGCTATCTGCGTGATGGTGTCCGGGATGATGATATTTCCTTCCGGGACGGTGAGAGTATGCTGAAAAACTTTACCCGCTTGCTGGCACGGCCCGGCCTTGATGCAGACATTCTTTTTTTTCCGGCGATAGATGCTGTCGGAGTGCCCAGGCGTATGTTGGCTGAGCAGGCCCGGGCAGCCGTAGTGAGCAGTTATGATGACAAATAGATGAAGCAAACCTACATCACAGCAGATATATTCCGGCCGGGTTTTGGCTTGCGCAATACCCATGCCCAGTCGCTGATTAACAGCAGCGGTTTGCGTCGGCAGGTGGTCAGCCGGCGAGCCAGGGCGCTGTTGGCTGCCGAGCGGGATTGGGTCGTTGACGGTGGTGGAGGCGTGCGTTTGCTGGGCCACTATTCAAAGCAGGCCGACCGCAGTAAAGGCCTGGTAATATTGTTTCATGGCTGGGAGGGCAGCAGCCGTTCCAACTACGTGGTGGGTGTTGGCGGTGAGTTGTTCAAACAGGGCTTTGACATATTCCGCCTCAACTTCCGCGACCATGGTGATAGCCATCATATGAACGCGGGAATTTTTCACTCCTGTTTGCTGGATGAGGTTATCCATGCGTTGAAGGACATTCAGCAGCGTACCGGTGCACAGAACTGGGCCCTTTCAGGCTATTCCCTGGGTGGGAACTTCGCCTTGCGGGTTGCTCTGCGGGCTCCGGAATCCGGTCTGTCGCTCGCCCAGGTAGTTGCAGTTTGCCCGGTCGTATCGCCTGCAAATGTACTCAAAGCGATGGAGGACGGCCCCTCGTTATATGAGAACTACTTTATCCGTAAATGGGCGAAATCGCTTAAGCACAAGCAAACGCTGTTCCCGGACGCATATGAATATGAAGAATGGCATCAACTGGAGGGGCTGCGTGCACGGACCGGTTTTTTTGCCACGCGCTATTATGAATTTGAGTCGCTGGAGCAATATTTTGAAGGTTACTCAATTGCCGGTGACCGGCTGGCAGGAATACGTGTACCGACAACCATTCTGACCTCGGAGGATGATCCGGTGGTTCCGGTGGCTGACTTCAGGGAATTGCCGGAGAATAACCATATTGAATTGCTGGTGGCCCGTTATGGTGGCCACTGCGCATTTTTGAAGAACTGGAAAATGGACAGTTGGGCAGATGAGCTGATATTGGAACGCGTGCAGCAGAGTGTGCAAAGGTCTCAGGCAACATAAACAGGTAATCAG
Source organism: Gammaproteobacteria bacterium (assembly GCA_024277555.1). Lineage (GTDB taxonomy): Bacteria > Pseudomonadota > Gammaproteobacteria > Chromatiales > Chromatiaceae > Thiolapillus. The sequence goes on from JAJRUY010000320.1 coordinate 35,348, forward strand.
GAAACAGGAAATCAGCAGGCATTGAGCATGATCAAAAAAGTCATAAAACTACTGGAAGAAGGCAAGTTTAAACAAGTGGAAGAAATTCTGCGTCCGGTTATTAAGAAATCACCGATGGATACCGAGGCCCTGTTTCATCTTGCGCTGGCCCGGCGCGACCAGGGTGATCTCAACGAGGCCATTGAACTGATAGAACGCGCTATCAAGACCCAGCCCAGGAATGCAACTTTGTATTTTGCCCTTGGGAATATGCAATTGGCCATTCCGGATTATGACGAGGCCGAGGGTAGCTTTCTCAAGTCTACCGGCCTGGACCCGAATAATGTGGATGCTCGCACGGGCCTGGCTTTTCTGGAGATACGCCAGTCCCGCTTTAAAGCGGCTGAACATTCCCTGATGATCGCCTTGAGTATTGACCCGAACAATGTGCAGGCGTTGATATTCATCGGTATCGCCCTGCTGGAGCAGGGTCAGCATGATGGGGCCATTGAATACTTGCAACAAGCCGTCAAACTGAGTCCTGACAACGTTCAGGCACAGTTCTGTTTTGGCCGCGCGTTACTTACTGCCGGCAATTCCGGCTTTGCGGTCCAGTGCTTTGAGAACACTGTGAAAGCGGAACCTGAGACTGCAGAGTTCAGAGACTGGCTGGGCTGCGCCCAGCTCAATTGCGGCCAGATCAAGGAAGCGGGGGAGAGCTTTCATAAAGCGCTGCAGTTAGGCCGGGTCAATATTGAGGTGCTGACCGGGTTGGTCAAGGTTGAGACACTACAAGGCAACCGGGTAGCTGCTTTACAGATGATGGAACAGGCCGTGCAACTGGCGCCGGAGCGAAATGACCTGTTGCTGCAGTTTACCGAAATGTTGATGGAAGGTGGCCGCCTCGACGAAGCCATCCAATGGCTGCAAAGCCTGCTTGCAACGGGCTTCGAGCCAGCGTTGGTGAGTGTGCGCCTGGCGACGGCATTTATGCAAAAAGGTGATGCAGCCCAGGCCCTGGAAACGCTGGAGCCGCTGGAACAGCAGGCGAACCAGGAAGATGCAGTCATGGCACCAGAGACCCGCCTGATGCTGGCCTGGGCTTTGCAGGAGTGTGGTAAGAGGGAATCTTCGGTAGCGCACCTGGACATAATTTTGGCGCTCGAGAAGCCACCATTTGATGCCGTGCTGTTCCGTGCGCGGCAAATGTATGATGCGGGTGACAGCGAGGCTGTCAGGTTGTTGCGCCAGGTGCTCCAGCGCGATGATATCGGTGCAGAGCATTCCCGCCAGGCGCAGATACTGTTGGCGGCTGCGTTGGAAAAGGCTGGCGATTACAAAAGTGCTGTCATCGAATATCGTGGTTTGGCAGATCGCCCGGCCGCAGTGGCACAGATTGCAGAGCAGTTCTACCAGGGTGATGTCGTCGGTGAGGCACCGGTTTCGGCCATGGACGCAGCGGTGACTGCAGGCTGGCCCCAGCAACCGCCAGCGGATGATCGTGGAGAGCCCATATTCGCCTTCGCCTGGCCCGGGTCCGGGCGTACACGGGTACTGGCTGCGCTGGCTCAACATCCTGGCCTGCTTTTTCTGCCTGACAGTCCAAATCAGCAGGGCTCGCGCCTGATCAGGTTGACCGACCGGCAGGGGGCGAATGGCCTGGGAACTCTTGATGAGGCCAATATCAGGTTGAGCCGCCGTCACTACTGGAAAGCAACGGGGTTGGACAAGCAACTGCCTGAGAACACGCAGGTTCTTGATACGCTGTGGCTGAACGTTGAATTGCTGCCGGTCATTGCCAGGTATTTCCCCGGCACCACCGTGATCGTCCTGACCCGGGAACCACGCGATATGGCGGTGGCATGGATGCAGACTGGTTATCAGGACCTTGAAGCACTGGCCAGCCAGTACCAATCACAGCTGGAACTTTTGCAGCAGTGTCGCAATTCACTGCCTTTAAAATTTATTGAAATAGAGTACGATAAACTCTGTGAAGACCCACACAACGGTTTGCAGGGTTTGCAGGCGTCGCTTGGCCTTGAGCCGGATGCAGCGGTGGTTGAACATTTCAATGCCGCCATAGCGCGGGTGCCGGCAAAGCCTGGCGACTGGAAGCACTACCGGGACGAATTGGCGACCGTGTTTGACAAGTTTGTATAATGGCTTAGCTTGGAATTTGGAAGGGTGTTAAGGCTATGAAAAAGAAACTACTGATCGGTTTAGGCGGCATTGTGCTGGTGCTGGGTGTTTTCCTCTGGCAGGTGGTTGCCAATCTCGACAATATTGTTGCCGGTGTTATTGAAAGTGTCGGCTCGGATGTATTGCAGACAAAGGTCAGCGTCTCCGGAGTTTCGATTAACCTGAAAGAGGGTAAAGCAGGTATCGATGGGTTGACAATAGCGAACCCTGCCGGGTTTTCCAGTGCCGATCTTTTCGCCATGAAAGGCATCGAAGTTGACCTTGATTTGCAGTCTGTGGGTGGTGATGTGCTGGTGATTAAATCTATCCGCATCAGTGATCCAAAGGTTGTTTTTGAGGCCGATAATACCGGCGGCAGCAACATGCAGGCCTTGCTGGATAACATGAAAAGCAGTTCCAGCGGGGATAATGAAACCAGCAGTGGCAACGCTGTGAAGATGATCATTGCGAGCTTCGAGTTCACCGGCGGCAAGGTTAAAGCGACGTCGACACTGAAGCCGGGTAAGACGGTAGACTTCAAGCTGCCTGCAATCCGGATGTCAGACATTGGCCGTGCTGAGGGTGGCGTGACAGCAGACGTGGTCATGCAGAAAATTATCTCGAAACTGGTTAATAACGTTATTGAAGCGACACTCAGAGCGGAAGTTGACAAAGCGCTGGAAGGAAAGAAATCAGATTTCAAGAAAAAGCTGGGCGATATTATTCGCGGTAGCGGAAACAGCTAAGGCCAAGCGGTAAAGATCAAAACGCGGGTGTAGTTCAATGGTAGAACTTCAGCTTCCCAAGCTGACTACGTGGGTTCGATTCCCATCACCCGCTCCATTGATGCGCCAGTTGCAGCGTAAAATCGGGCTCCTTGATGAATAATCCGGACTAGTGGTGGGTGTTCAGGTGTCTCCGACGGTATTGGGCAGGTGTCATTCCGACGTGTCTTTTGAACGCGGAGTAAAAAGCTGAATTAGAATTGAACCCCACATTAAACGCTATCGTCAGTATAGCGTTGCTTTGGCTGCCGGAGCTTTCCAGTAATTTTCTGGCATGTTCAATACGGTAACGGTTCACGTAATCAAAGAAATTTGTACCAAACCCGGAATTGATCACCTGCGACAGGATGTTGACCGAACAACCAACGGCCTCTGCCAGTTTTGGCAGGGTCAAACCAGATTCCAGGTATTCCTCTCTGGATTGCATGATCTGGTCGAGTTGTTGCTTATGTGTGAGCAGTTGGTTTTTGGTCAATCCAGACTTGGCGTATTTATTCAATTGCTGTTTGATAGGAATATCATAGTAGTCAGTGATCGCCATCGCTTCATCACCCTTCAGGGTCATGAATTCCGCACCATGATAGGAAATGGGCTTTTCACTTTTCTTGTTGTTCTTGTACAGAAACATTCGGTATTGGAATGCTATGGCATTTTCACTTTTCTGAATTTCACCGATCAATTCGTAGCGATGCCGGAACGCGATAAAAAAATTGTCCAGGTTAGCAATCAGTGCGCCAGGAGAAATTTGTTTGTTCTCCGGAACATCACGATAGACTCCCCCAGCGGCGAGGTGGTCTGCTATACCCTTTGAATCTCGTTGATTCCAGGCATCAAAATAGCTTTCTACAAATTTTGACTTACGCATTCAATTGTGCTCGGAATTTTAACCGTTGCTTGGTATCCTACCGCATCCCGTTAATGAATGCTGTTTTAAAACAGGAGTCTGTCGCAGCGCATTTTTGGAGCACACCAGCAGCATAGAGTTTGATCACTGTGAACTGCCTGTGGTATATCGGTGAGCGAGGCTGTGAATACGCGCCATAAGGAAAATCACTCAAGCTACTATGCAATTTACAATTTCAGCGCGCGGTAAGGCGTCAGCAATACCCATCCAGCGGTTTATCAAGAATAATTATTCTCAAATACCACTGGAACAAATTGATAGCTTCTTTGGTTTCGCAGAGGCATCCACGCTTTACGGCGGGCGTTTTTTCGCCAACACGGAACTCAGTCGCTATGATGTCCGTGCCTTGTACATGATGAACATCAATGTAAGGTTGCCGGTCACAAATCATTATGTGACACCAGATGAATATGAGGAAAATCAACCTTTCCTGGAAAAATACCACCGTCCCGGCAATTCACTGATCATCACCAACGATGAACTGGCTGGGTGGATACGCGGTGACTTTCCGGATTATCGACTGGAAGCCAGCGTCATTAAAAACCTACACACGATGAAAAAGGTGGAAGAAGCTTTTCGAATTTACGATACCGTGATCTTGCCGATGGCATCCAACGATGATGAAAAACTACTCAAGTCGATCGACAACAAGAAAAATGTCACGCTGTTTGCAAACGCAGGGTGTGCCTATACCTGTCCTGCAAAGATTTGTTACCCCAGTGTTTCAAAAGCTAACAAAACTGGTGACCAAAACCTTTTCCAATGTTCCCGGAAACTTAAAGAGCGCAACACCATCGGTATGTATGATTTTGATTTGGAATACCTGCAATCACTTGGCTTTGAGCGCTTTAAACTATTGCGTCCACGTCAGGGTGATATGACGGGGTACTAGTTCGAACGGCCCAATTCCTCTGGTGGAACATAATCGAAAATAAATGTAATGCGGCTTTCTTCGCCCTTGTTCATCACGCTGTGTCTTTTCTGATTATTGATTTCATAAGCCTGGCCAGGTTGCAATTGGTGCGGCCGGCCATCGATCATGAAGCGGACCCTTCGATTGGTCGTGATCGGAACGTGTATCCGGTGACCTTTGTGAAAAGACGGGTGGGCATCAACATGCGGCATTATTTTGCCACCAGCGAGTAATTTTGCCGCCATGGCCCGGATGATGGTGCCACCCGGTGGGTAAGCCCTACGAATGATCTCATGCATGACGGGCAAGGCTACTTCAGCGAGACGGTCCCAACCGGGCTCCTTGCAAATATCGACCTCGGGCCAATCTTCGAGTTTTGTGAAAACCAGTGCAATTGTTTCAGTTTGCCGGTGGACTTCATAGGTTTCCTGGCGATAATGGCTTTCATGCCAGGCGTCATTTTCCTGGGCCAGGATGGTTTTGGATAAAGCCGTTATATCAATCGGACCGAGTTCGCGGATACGGCCTTCAATATTCATTGGATTCCGTGAAGCCGCTGTTTTTCTCTAACCCAGCATATTCCTTTACATTAAAGGTCATTATAATTCATCTGATTTTTGTGTCTTTCTCTATGTAGTATAAATGGTGACCTTGTGAACCGACCTTTAATCATCAACACCAAGGGCAGGAAATGCAACATCAAGTGATATCGAAATCTGTTTTTGCTGAAGCACTGGAATTGATAAATTCCGGCCAACTGGCAGCAGCAGAACGTATCTGCAATAGCACTATATCGCAGTTCCCCAACGACCCCAACATCAACGGACTGCTGGGTGCATTGCTGGTGAAGATGAAAAAATATGAAGAAGCGGAGAAACTTCTTAACAAGACCATCGAACTGGCACCAACTTTTGCCAAACCCCATGAGGATCTGGGTTTCGTGTTGCTTGAACTGAACAGACCCCATGAAGCCATTGAAGCGTTGAAGAAGGCAACCCGACTTGATCCCAAACTCAACCTGGCTTTTCTAAACCTGGGCAAGGCCCTCGCCGCCGTTGGAAAAGGCAAGGAAGCAGACGCAGCATTTGAGAAGTCATTTGAATTGTCACCTGAACACAAACTGCTTGCCAGGGCAGTTGAATGTCTGCAGGCAAACCAATTTGAAGAAGCGGAAAGATTAAGCCGGGAAGTCATCAGAATTAACCCTGGTAACGTCGAAGCACTGCGCCTGATGGGAAGAATGGCGGCACGACAAAACAGGGTTGGGATCGCGGAAAGACACTATCGCAAGGCACTGGAAGTCGCACCGGATTACACCGGTGTCATCGTTGATCTGGCAAAATTGCTTCGCGATGACGACCGTTTTGATGAGGCCATTGAATGCTTCAGGCAGGCGATTGAAATGGAACCGGAAAATGCCCGGTTCCATGATTTGCTTGCAAACGCGCTGGCGCCAGCGGCATTGACGTATGAGGCGATCGAGGCTCATCAAAAAGCCATTGATCTAGATCCAAAGCTGGCCATTGCATGGCTCGGCCTGGGACATATGTTAAAAACGGTAGGCCGGCAGGATGAAGCTATCGAGGCGTATCACCAGTGTTACGAGTTGGAACCGGACATCGGTGCCATCCAATGGAGCCTTGCCAACCTCAAAACCTACCACTTCACGGATGAAGAGATTAAAGATATGGAGGCAAAGATCGAACGTGACGATCTGGGGGCGGAATCGAAAGTGAATTTCTTGTTCGCACTCGCCAAGGCCTGGGAAGATAGAAAAGAATATGGCCGGGCATGGCGCTATTATGATGAGGGCAATTCATTGCGTCGTATCCAGGAATTATACGACCCGGTCGACACCGAGGTTATGAATGACATGATCGTTGATGTTTTCAGCCCTGAACTTCTGCAAGCGAATGCCGGTGCCGGATGTGCCGACCCATCACCCATATTTGTCATAGGCTTGCCGCGCTCCGGATCTACCTTAATTGAACAGATACTTGCCAGTCACAGCCTGGTGGAGGGCACGAGCGAATTACCTTACGTAACGCGTATTACCAGATCACTCAATAGAAACCGTGCCGATGGTATCAATTATCCTAAGGCGGTTGCCGAACTCGATGAGAAGCATTTCGCAGCCATGGGCCAGGATTACGTCAGTTTTTGTCAAATGCACCGAACCGAAGGAAAACAGTATTTCATCGACAAAAACCCAAATAATTTTCCTGCCGTCGGATTTATTCACCTGATGCTGCCCAATGCAAAAATAATTGATGCCCGCCGTCATCCAATGGATGCCGGTTTCAGTTGTTACCGGCAATTATTTGCCAAGGGTCAGCCGTTTACTTATGACCTGACTGAAATTGGGGAATATTATCTGCAATATCAACGCATGATGGATTACTGGCATGAAGCCCTGCCAGGACGGGTATTAACCATGCAATACGAAGAAGTCGTCGCTGATTTTGAAAATCAGGTGCGTCGTCTGCTTGAATACTGCGGTCTTCCATTTGAGCAAGGCTGTCTGAATTTTTATGATACGGATCGCCCGGTTCGAACCGCCAGTTCGGAACAAGTACGTCAGCCTATATATTCTCAATCTGTAGGCAGATGGCGTTTATATGAACAGCACCTGGATGAGCTGAAGGAAGTTCTGCAGCCCTTGTTGCCCCGCTACGAAAAATACGAAGAAATCGGAAATGAGAACAAAGTCAAAGACAACGACCAGTGAAGCTGCTTCAGTTCTTGACCATGATTGGCTGGTTGTTGGGTCAGCCGTGGGTGACCGTGCTGCGGTTCCCGCCAATCCCGGCGTCCACCCCGGTTTATTCGTGCTGTCCGTTGTTACTCCCCAATTAGTCTTTTTTGAACCTTTTTTGTTTAATTACTTAGCTGCATAATGTGCTATTAAGCGGAGCTGCAGGCATTATCCGGCTGAACCGGGTAATCAACTGACCCGAAAACCCCACACAGCCGGTGTTAAAACGATGCTGAAATCCACAGAACAATTAACCCATCAAGCCCCTTCTATTGAAGCGGCCTTCCAGCAACAAAAGCAACGCGCCCTTAAACTCAGAACTTCTACATACGAGGAAAGGCTGTCAAGGCTCAAAAAGCTGAAACAGGCGGTTCTGGATAATCAGGAAGACATGTGCAAAGCAGCCTGGGCTGATTTCAGGAAGACACCTGCGGAAGTGGAATTTGCCGAAATTTTTGCAGTGCTGTCGCAGGTGAACCACGCCATTTCCCACCTGCGCAAGTGGATGAAGTCTAAGCGGGTAGCAGCCCCACGCTCCCTGATAGGTACCAGCAGCTATGTTCATTACGAGCCTAAGGGAACCACGCTGATCATATCGCCCTGGAACTATCCGTTTACGCTCAGCTTTGGCCCGCTTGTTTCGGCACTTGCTGCGGGTAATACGGCCATTATCAAGCCTTCTGAAATGACCCCCAATATGTCGTCCGTGATACGCCGTATGCTGGAGTCCACTTTCGATGAACAGGACGTTGCAGTTTTTGAAGGGGGCATTGAGACATCCACGGCCCTGCTGGATTTGCCATTTGACCATATTTTCTTTACCGGCAGCCCCATGGTCGGAAGGGTCGTCATGTCAGCGGCTGCAAAAAACCTGACATCCGTCACGCTGGAACTTGGCGGAAAGTCGCCAACCGTCATCGACAAGACAGCCAATATCAAAAAGACTGCGCGCAATCTGGCCTGGAGCAAGTTTCTCAACAATGGCCAGACCTGTATCAGCCCTGACCATATCTATGTCCATGAAGATATCATCGACGAGTTTTGTGCCGCAGTGGAAGAACGCGTGCAACACAGCTACGGAAAAACCATCCAGGACCAGTCAAGCAGCCCGGATTATTGCCGTATCGTCAACCGCAAGCACTTTGAACGCCTGTCGGGACTGATCGATGATGCGGTTCAGGGTGGTGCAAAAGTTGTATTCGGAGGCGAAACCGGGGCCGAAGAACGCTTTATAGCGCCTACGCTCCTGCGCAACGTCAGCGGTGATTCGGCGATAATGCAGCAGGAAATTTTCGGTCCGATCATGCCGGTATTTCCGTATCGGGATATCGACAAGGTTATTAATGAAATCAATGCCCGTCCGAAACCACTTGCGCTCTATGTCTTTTCCGGAGACAAACAATTTATCCAGCAAGTCGTCAATAAAACTTCTGCCGGCGGTACCTGCATCAACACCAGTGTTGTTCATTTCCTGCAGGAAAACCTTCCCTTTGGCGGTGTCAACGAATCTGGCATCGGCAAGGCGCACGGTGTGCACGGTTTCAAGGCGTTCTCCAATGAGCGCGCGGTGATCCAGGATAAATTCAGTATGGGCCATTTGATGTTTCCGCCGTATACGCCAAAGGTGCGAAAATTGATACAGGCGGCGATGCGTTACCTGACCTGAGGATACTTCAATGCAACAGGAGTTTGATTATATCATCGTAGGTGCCGGTTCTGCCGGTTGTGTAGTGGCATCACGGCTATCAGAGAATAGGAACATTAGTGTTTGCCTGCTTGAAGCCGGTGGAAAAGACAGCAGTGTATTCGTCCACGCCCCTGTTGGTGTGGTGGCAATGATGCCGACCAAGCTCAACAACTGGGCATTTGAAACCGTGCCTCAGCCCGGATTGAATGGCCGCAAAGGCTACCAGCCCAGGGGAAAGGTCCTGGGGGGCAGCTCATCGACCAATGCCATGCTGCATGTACGAGGTCACAGGTGGGATTATGACCACTGGGCCTCGTTGGGTAATCCCGGTTGGAGCTATCAGGAAGTCCTGCCCTATTTCCGGAAATCTGAACATAACGAGCGCTTTGACAACGAGTATCATGGTCAAAGCGGCCCGCTCAATGTATCTGATGCGACAGATGCCAGTGAGCTGAATCAACCCTTCCTGGCGGCATGTGAAAAGTCTGGTATCCCCAGAAATGATGACTATAACGGTGCGCAGCAGGAAGGCTGTTTCATGTATCAGCGTAACGTAATTAACGGTGAACGTTGCAGCGCGGCCAAAGCATTCCTGACCCCACACCTCGATAGGCCCAACCTGACGGTTATCACGCATGCTCATACGGAAAAAGTGCTGTTTGAAGGTAACAAAGCCGTAGCCGTTCGGTTTTCCAGCAAGGGGCAACAGCAAACTGTTAAAGCGAAAAAAGAAATTATCATCAGCGGCGGTGCGTTTGGTTCACCACAAATCCTGATGTTGTCAGGCATAGGCCCGGCAGAACACCTGCAGCAATATAATATTGATGTAATACATGATTTACCGGGTGTCGGGCAAAACCTGCAAGACCACATTGACTATGTGCAAACCTTTAAAGTGGCTGCCAGCAAGGAAACCTTCGGTGTCAGCGCGAGCGGTGGGGCAAAAATGCTGAGTGCCATGCTGCAATGGAAAAAGTTCAGAACAGGGAAAATAACCAGCACGCTGGCCGAATCCGGCGCTTTCTTCAAATCAAATAACGATGTCGACATCCCCGACGTGCAATTGGTGTGGGTCGCAGGTATCGTCGATGACCACGCCAGGAAACTCAACATGGGCCATGGTTATAGCTGTCACATCACGTTGCTGCGCCCTGAGAGTACCGGTGAAGTGAGGTTGCGTAGCAGCGACCCTTTTGAGCCACCTGATATTGATCCCAGGTTCTTTGACAAGGATAAGGACATGCAGGTGCTGCTCGATGGCGCTGAGAAAATGCAGAAGATTCTCGAAAGTGAGTTCTATGACGACATTCGCGGCAAGATGTTATATCCGGTCAGACAAGGTGACAGAAAAGGATTGGAGCAAGATATTCGCAACCGCGCCGACACCCAGTATCACCCGATTGGCACTTGTAAAATGGGCCCGCAAAATGATCCCATGGCCGTGGTTGACGCCGAACTAAAGGTATACGGCATTAAAGGACTGCGGGTTGTAGACGCCTCGATCATGCCGAAGCTTACAGGCGGCAATACCAATGCACCCACCATCATGATTGGTGAAAAAGCGGCGGACATGATCAAGGCAGCGCACTAACCAGTGCAGGTGTCAGCCCGACTGGTACTATTTTTATTTGTCATTGCATTACCGGTGCATAGCCTGGCCGGGGCGCGGCCGGATGAAATCCATCGGCTTTCAGAAGACCTGACCCCGGTCGGCGCCGAGCGAAACGGAAACGAGGCGGGCACGATCCCCGACTGGACGGGGGGCATAACCGCACCTCCGGTTCCCTATGAGCCAGGCGACTACCACCCTGATCCTTTCGCCGGTGAGGAACCGCTTTTCCGAATCGATCACAGCAACGTGGATCAATACCGGGCATCACTGGGAGAAGGCCAGATCGCGATGCTTGCAAAGTATCCTGACATGTACTTCAGTGTGTACCCCAGCCACAGAACAGCTGCATTTCCGCAGCGTAGCTACGAAATGACCGCAAGGAACGCCGCCACCGGTACACTGGCAGAGGATGGCGATGCCGTTACCGGCGTGGCCGAAGGTTTGCCGTTCCCGTTTCCTGAAAATGGCCAGGAACTGATCTGGAACCATCGCCTTCGCTACAAGGGCACCGGTAGCATCCGCTATATCAGCCTGGTCGCACCCACCGCGAAGGGAGCCTTCACTGAGGTAAAAATGACGGTGAAAACGACCAACCTGTACCACCAACCGGGTGAGACGCTGGAAAGTATCGACAACCACCTGTTGCTGTTCCTGCAACAAACGACCTCACCATCCCGTTTGTCAGGCTACATGCTGCTGGTGTACGAATCTCTGAACCAGGTGATTCAGCCCCGCGCCGCCTGGATTTACAACCCGGGTCAAAGACGCGTGATCCGTGCGCCGCAAGTCGCATACGACAGCCCTTCGGTATCGACGGAGGGTCTGCAGGTCAGCGACATGACCGACATGTTCAACGGTGCGCTTCACCGCTTCGACTGGGAACTGAAGGGCAAGCGCGAGATGTACGTGCCCTACAATGCCTACCGGATTCATAGCAATAAACTGGATTACGAGGACCTGGTGAAACCCGGCCACCTCGATCCCCGCTACCTGCGATACGAACTGCACCGTGTCTGGGTCGTGGAAGCTCGCTTGCGCGATGGCTACCGACACATCAATCCACGCCGCACTTACTACCTGGACGAAGACAGCTACCAGATTCTTATGGCCGACCACTACGACGTACGTGGTGAATTATGGCGTTACTCGGAAGCGCACCCGATCAATTACTACGATGTACCGGTCTTTTGGACCACGCTTGAGATCCACCACGATCTCGACGCGCGCCGTTTTGCCTCCTACCGGCAGGACCCACGCAAGCCGGTATCCGCCTTCAACATGAAAATGGATCCCAGGCAATTCACGCCCCAGGCATTACGGCGAATGGGACGGAAGTGACCGCCTCGAATATTTGATAAAATAGCTAAGTTCAAGCCTCAATAAGCGCGCTGGTTACTGCTGGTTAAAGAGAAATAGATACGGGTATTGATATGAATAGTGAAAATTCCACCGAAGATCTTGAATTTGACCAAATCATCATTGGCTCTGGTTTTGGCGGTTCGGTCAGTGCGCTACGCCTCAGTGAAAAAGGTTACAAAGTACTGATTCTGGAAAAAGGTAAACGCCGGAAAGACCACGAATATCCAGAAACTAACCTGGATTTTAAAAACTACGTTTGGGAACCTAAGCTGGGCATGAAAGGCTCGTTGCAAATGACTTACACCAGCAAAGCCACCATTTTGCATGGCGTAGGTGTCGGCGGTGGTTCACAAATTTATGCCAATGTGCACCTTATCCCTGAGGACAATGTTTTTCAGTCGCCTGCCTGGACCCAGACACGAGATGACTGGAAAGATACTTTAGCGCCTTACTATGCCCTGGCTCAACGTATGTTAGGCACTACAAAGAATACTTACACCAATATTGCCGACGATGCTTTTAAACAGGTTGCAGAATCCATGGGACTGGGCGATAGCTATAAAACTGTGTCCACCGGGGTGTTTTTCCCTCAAGAAGATAACCAGCGGGGCAAGACCTTTAGCGATCCTTATTTTTCCGGTGATGGTCCTGATAGAGCAACTTGTAAGTTTTGTGGTAGCTGCATTATTGGTTGCAGGGATAATGCCAAAAATACCCTGATTAAAAATTATCTGTATTTTGCTGAAAGAAATGGTGTCGAAATTCGCCCGGATTCTGAGGTAAAACGCATTGAGCCATTGGAAAAAGAGGGTAAAAAAGACGGCAGCAGTGGATATGTTGTGACCGTTTTTGATAGCACTGATAAGCGTGAATATCGTATTAAAGCCCGTGGTGTGGTAATTTCTGCAGGCGTTTTGGGGACAGTGCCTTTACTGTTGAGAATGCGGGATCAATTTAAAACCCTACCAAATATTTCTTCATGGCTGGGTCAGCAAGTACGCACTAATTCTGAAACCTTGACCACAGCGAATGATACCAAGCATACGGTGCATGATGGTGTTGCTATCAGCTCGATGATTTCTGTTGATGATGATACCACCATGGAAATCAATCGTTTTCGTAAAGGCTCCGATGGCACCTGGTTACTATTGCCTTATGTTCCCATGGTATCTGGCGCCGGTTTTACACGTTTCCTTAAGTTTTTAGGCAATACTATTGCTCACCCGGTTAAAACTTTCAAAGTGCTCCGGTCAAAAGGCAAAGCGGAAAAATCCATTCTCTTTTTGGTGATGCAAAAATCTGAAGCGTTTATTCATCTGGAGTGGCGCAGAAGATGGTATCGCTTGTTCAGAAAAGATATTTCCGCAGTACAAAAGAAAGGCGATACCCCGCTTAAGGTAGTTTTCCCTAAAGCGGAAGAAGCCACCCGACGCTACGCTGAGATTTTAGGTGGTGAGCCAGGCTCTGCGCTACCTGAAATTATTCTCGGTACACCTTTCACGGCACATATCATTAGCGGTGTTGCGATTGGCAAAGACAGTGCACATGGGGTGGTCGATGAATCGGGCGAACTTGTTAAAGTTATCAATCAACATGACAAATTCACTGAGGTCACCGCTTAACCAGCGCTGCGGAGTTTCCGTTCCACACCGCTGCCCTCAACTTCGTTGATCCGTCCCCGGTCGATCAGGGTAGCGCAATCAATTCTATCGGGCAACATGCCATAGGTGTTGCCGGAGCCAGCCCCCAAGCGTGCTGAGCTAAACGCCTGGGAAACATATTCCGGTGCGTTTCGTAGCAGCAACGAGCCCTGCAGTGCCAGTGCCATTTTCTCGACGATACCTCGCGCGCGATACTCGATATTATCCTGCCGGGCAAATTCGGCCTGCAGCGCAGAATAATAACTGTCGAACTGCTGATTGCTACCAGTGCCCCTGCCGACTTCTGCAAGGAAGGCCTCCAGGGAATGTGGATCCCTGTCAATGGCACGCAACACGTCCAGGCATTGCACATTACCCGAGCCCTCCCAGATGGTGTTGATAGGTGCTTCCCGGTAGAAGCGCGGCATGATGCTGTTTTCCATCACCGCCGAACCGCCAATACATTCCATGGCTTCATAGGCGTGCCCCGGTTGGCGTTTGCATACCCAGTATTTACCCACGGCGGTCGCTATGCGGGCGAAACCTGCCTCAAAGTCATTTCCAGCCTGTGATTCATCCAGTGCCTTGGCCACCCGGAAAGCCATATGGGTGGCTGCTTCGGCTTCCAGTTCCAGGTCAGCCAGTACGTTCTGCATCAAGGGCTGCCTGTCCAGGTAATTTCCAAAGGCCTGGCGGTGACTGGTGTGATGGATGATCTGGGTCATGTGCTGGCGCATGGCACCGGCTGACGTGACCAGGCAATCGAAGCGGGTCATGGCCACCATTTCCAGGATGTTGGCGATACCCCGTCCTTCCTCGCCGATGAGCCAGCCCAGCGCACCACGCAGCTCGGTTTCGCACGAGGCATTCGACGCATTACCCATCTTGTCTTTTAACTGGAGAATTTGCAGCGGATTCTTGCTGCCGTCCGGGCGCCAACGCGGTACCAGGAAGCAGGAGATGCCACCTTCGGCCTGTGCCAACATCAGAAAGGCATCACACATGGGGGCGGACACGAAATACTTATGGCCCACCAACTCGTAGCTACGGCCCGGACCTGGCCGGTCAACGGCATAGGCACGCGTGGAATTACTGCGCACATCACTACCGCCCTGTTTTTCCGTCATCGCCATCCCGATGGTGACCGATTGTTTCTCAGTATGCGGCACATTACGTGGGTCATAACCGGTAGACAGTACCTTCGGAAGCCATTCCTCAGCAATGTCTGCCTGTTTTTTCAAGGTAGGTACCGCTGCAAATGTCATGGTGACAGGGCAACAGTGGCCTGCCTCTACCTGACCGGTCATGTAACTGCCTGCCGCCCGGGCGACATGTGCGCCATTTCCAGGCCGGGCCCAGGGCGATCCCGCCAGACCCTGCGCCAGGGACGAACCCATCAGTTCATGGTAGGCCGGATGAAAGGTCACCCGGTCGATACGATTGCCGTAACGGTCATGGGTTTCGAGTACCGGTTTGACGCGGTTGGCCTCACAGCCCCGGAGGATCCATTCGGCACTACCACACGACTGGCCGTAATCTTTAAGGTTCTGAATGGCCCAACCGGCGCCCTCACGCGACAACGCTTCCATTAGCGTGATGTCACTGGAGAACATATTGTAGTTCTCCAGAATGGGTGGCATATTTTCAACAATATGGGTGCTGGCAGCACAGGCTTCGGCTTTCGGATATTGGCTCATGATAGTTCTCTCTTGCTGCCGGCAGCCCTGAGGCAAAGCCGACAGATCTCTTCAGTTAAATGTTTCTGTTGTAATGGGTTAAAGCTCTGGGCAGTCGGGGCCAGCGGGCCCACCAGGGATTCCGCCAGCATTCCAACCATTGCTGCGGCGGCTATACTGGTGTCCATGGCTACGAACTCGCCACTGCTGACACCTTCTGCAAGGAGGGCCTGGAATAATTCTGCGTAGGCCCGGCGAAAATTGAGACGCTCCTGCTCCAGGGCCGGGTCCAGGGGTTCAGCAATCAGGGCATAGGCCAGGTGTCGACCACGGATAGCCCGACTGGCAAAGTTACGAACTGTGTTTGCCAATCGCCCGGTCGCGTTGCCGCTACCCTGCGTAAATTTCCTGACCTCATCTACCTCCCGCTGGGAGGCATTGCGGAACAATTCAGTACACAGTGCGGTTTTATTGTGGAAATGCCGGTACAAACTACCGGTGGCGACACACGCATCCGCTGCAACTACGCTCATGGACACCGCAGCAAAGCCCCCCGACAACACTCGCTGCTGTGCGGCGTCCAGTATGCGTTGCCGGGTGCTCAACCGGTGTGCTTCTGTCTTTGCTGTCGCTCGATATGCCATAATATGAACTGTGATTCATTACTTTCTGTAAGAATTGAACCACAATTCATATTATGGTGCAAGTGAGTGGGAACGAAACCCGGGAATCCGGACTGGCTCTGCGTTGTGTCCTGGTCCGTTCTTTGCACCAGCGCCCCGGTGGCATGCCGTACCAGCGCTGGAAGGCATTGTTGAAAGCGGCCTGGTCAGCGTAACCCAGCATGGCGGCAACCTGGGACAGAGTTGCACGGGTTTCCAGCAGGTAATCCACGACCAGGTCCTGACGCGTCCGGTCGACAATACCACGAAAGTCAGCCCCCAAACTGCGTAGTTCCCGCTGCAGTGTCCGTGGGTGCATAGCCAGGACATCGGCGACATTTTGCAGGGTACATCGCCCCGTAGGTAATAACTGATGTACCAGTAGCACGACCCTGCGGAAGCGGTTGTCTCCGGTCCCGCCAAGATGGTCTCTCACGTAGTTAACCGCAATATTTCGGAACTCGGGATTGGCAGTAGGTACCGGCTTTGCCAACACCTCTTTTGGCAAGGTGAAGGCATTCAGTGAACCATCAAAATCCAGGTGAGCGCCAAAGCGGCGTTGCAATGGGCGCAAATCGTCCGCCCTGCAATGCGTGAACTGAATATGCCCGGCGTAAAACCCCGGCCCAATCAGCATATTGAGGATGCTTTGGCCTATACCCATACTCAGCTCGTTGATCTGCCGCCTGGCGCGCAGTCCGGGAATCAACACCTCGAAAGTCAGCAGTGTGTGGCTCGAATCCGCGTCTACCAGTTGCACTGATGCGGCAGTGGTGTGTACATAGAAAAAGGTCGTGATAGCCCTCAGCGATGCAGCCACCGTATCCGAATAGTGTGCAATCAATGCCGCCGGGCCCAAAATATTCAGATCCTGGTAATAGGAAAGTCGTAAGCCGAAATCCGGGCATTCCAGCTCACGCGCACAATTTTCCAGCAACTCGATCATCGCCGCATAAGAAATCCGGTTGTCCGGCGAGGCCAGCGCAACAGGGTCTATGCCGTTCCTCCGCAGCAAGCGCAGAAAATATTTTCCCCCATCAAACCGTCAAGTCATTGGGACAAATCGGCTACGAAGAAGACAGCTGGGGTGTCGGCGTTTCCGGCGTGGTGAATGACCCTTCGCCGTTTCCGCGGATCAACCGATTAAGGGATTGGTACCTCGACGAATGCCCTTGTACCATTGATGCTGAGAGGGCTGTGTTGCTTACTGAAGCCTACAAAAAATTTGAGAACGAACCCCAACTGATCAAGGTCGCCAGAGCATTGGCCCATGTGATGCGCAATGTTACGCTGCACATTGTTGATGGTCAGTTGCTGGTCGGCGACAGCGCTGCACCACCCAAGTCCTGCCCGATCTATCCGGAATTCTCCTACTCGTGGATCGCTAACGAATTGAGTGAGTTTCCGCCCCGCGAACGGCCGAACAACCGCTATGACTACAACGACGACACCGAGAGACAATTGCTGGAAATCACGGATTACTGGCAAGGCAAAACGGTATCCGACAGCATACTTGACCGCATGACGCCGGAAGAGATGAAGGGCGACTTCATGGGCATTATGCTGTACTCCACGAGTCTCTATCACATCGCTGGCGTGGGACACCTGGTTCCCGACTTCGACACGCTCTTAAAGAATGGTTACGGGGGCTTGCAGCAGGATGTACAGGACCGGCTCAACGCCCTCACCGGTGATGACCCGGATACAGAAGAACAACGCCATTTCTACCATGCCCAACTTATTACGCTGGACGCGACGATTGACTACATCAGGCGATACGCCGCGCTGGCCCGGGAAAAAGCTAATACTGCAGGTGGCCAGCGCCGCGATGAACTTCTGCGAATGGCGGACAATATCGAATCGATCTCCACCAATCCGCCGGAGACTTTCTGGCAGGCATACCAACTGGTGCATTTCGCCTGGAGTATCATCCAGATCGAGTCCAACGGTCACTCGGTCTCTTGGGGCAGGTTGGACCAGACCTTGTATCCATTCTTCCTCAAGGACCTGGCCCAGGGCACTGCCAGTCGCGAGTTCATGCAGGAAGTGATCGAATGTCACGCGCCGCTGTGTGCCAGTTTCATGAAACTACGCGATTGGGTAACCACCCAGGCCAACAGTGGACGGGGACTGGGCACAATGACAGTGACGCTGGGGGGTGTGGACGCCGACGGCAATGACGCAAGCAACGAGCTTTCCGGCATGTTCATAGACATGGTCGCGCACACTCGTCTGGGATATCCCTGGACTGCTGCCCGCTTCCATGAGAACACACCGGAGTGGTTCTCGGCTAAAGTGGCCAAGGCCATGCGCATGGGCACCGGCGAGCCGAAGATTTTTAGTGACCAGGTCATCATCCCAACGATGAAGCTGCGGGGTATTTCCGATGAAGACGCCCACAATTATGCCATTGTCGGTTGCGTTGAATTGAGCGTTCCCGGACGAGAGTATGGCTGGCACGATTCAGCTTATTTCAGCATTGCACGGGTGTTGGAGCTGGCGATTAATGATGGTTACGCCATCGGCCATGAGGACAAGGGCCGGCTGGGACCGGCAACCGGTAACCTGGAAGACTTTCAGTTTTTCGAAGAAGTGCAAAAAGCCTACGAGGAGCAAATGGCTTACTGGGTTGAGACGCAGGCCCGCAGCACGGACATCATGGATGACGTGCATCGTGAAATGAAACCGCTGCCCTATCTGTCTTTGTTGATTGAGGGGTGTACCGAAACTGGAAAAGATGTCAACACCGGAGCCGCTCCCTACAACTTCACCGGCCCCCAGGCGACTGGCGTTGCCTCAACGGCCGACAGTCTGGCCGTGATCAAGCAACTGGTATTTGAAGAGAAGAAGGTCAGCGCCGGCGAGCTGATGGACGCGATCAAGTCAGACTGGGAGGGGTTCGACGCCCTGTATCACCTGGTCAACAGCGACAAGATGCACCAGTACGGCAATGATGATGATTACGCTGATGAACTGGCCATCTACGCAACGGATGTCTATTGTGACAAGGTTGAAGGAAGGCCGAACCCACGAGGTGGCATCTACCAGCCAGGCGTGTACACGGTCTCTGCCAATGTGCCTTTCGGTATGGTACAGGCGGCTTCACCTGACGGACGCAAGGCTCACGAGCCGTTGTCTGACTGTATCGGACCCGTTCACACCTATGTTGGTTCGCACGACCGCAAGGGTCCCACTGCGGTGATCAAATCCGCCAGCAAGCTCCACCAGCAGCGGATGTCCAACGGAACACTACTCAACCTGCGGTTCTGCCCCAGCAGTCTCTGCGGGGAAAGTGGTGTCAAGAACCTGGTGTCTCTGGCCACAGCCTACTTCAGGAAAGGCATGCACATGCAGATCAATGTTCTCGGCCGCGAATTGCTGGAAGACGCTTACCAGCACCCCGAGAAGTATCGTGGGCTCATGGTGCGGGTTGCGGGGTACAGCGCCCAATGGTCCGATCTTAGCGATGAACTGCGCCGGGATATCATGACCCGAACAGAGATGTCCTTCGACTGAAAGGGCTGCCAGGGTCATGTTTTGCGAAGTTCATGAAGCATCGGGAACCGGGAGCGCCGCACTGTCAGGAGAGGCGGCGCAGAACCACATCATGATGACAGAATACGACACCGGGCTAACCGGAACGGTGTTCGACATCCAACGCTTCAGCGTACATGACGGGCCGGGTATCAGGACGGTGGTCTTTATCAAGGGTTGCTCCCTGCGTTGCATCTGGTGCAGTAATCCCGAGAGCATAAAACGAAGACCGCAGATCGGAATCTACCCGGACCGCTGTATCGGCACCGGTAAGTGTGGCGAGTGTCTTGAAGCTGTCCCCGCTGCCGACCTGTTAATCGTAAAGGAGCGCAAGGTCGTCGGCTTGAATACCGATCGACCGGAAGTTTGCCTGCCGTGCGCCGCAGTCTGCCCGACCGGTGCCCTCAAGGTCTGGGGCGAGAAGACCACGGTGGGTGAAGTCATGACAGAGGTGCTGTCGGACCGGCAGTTTTACGAGGAATCCGGTGGCGGCCTGACACTGTCTGGCGGAGAATCACTCATCCAGGCCCGGTTTGCCGTTGAACTATTGAAAGCGGCCCATGTGGAGGGGTTAAATACCTGCGTTGAAACCGCACTGAATTACGACGCAGAGGTTCTCGACAAGGCCCTTCCCTATATGGATCTGGCTTATTGCGATTTGAAACACATGGACTCCGGGGCCCACAAACGCTTTACCGGCGTTGCCAATGAACGGATTCTCGAAAACCTGAAGAAAATCGTTGATTCAGGTACGCGCGTGGTCATCCGCATACCGGTTGTTCCCGGGCACAACGGTACCGAGGAGAACCTAAGGGCAACGGCAAAATTCCTGGTCGATGACATCGGTGGCAACGTGGTCCAGATTCAGCTGTTGCCGTTCCGCAAGCTGGGCGTTGAGAAATACGCTGCACTCGGAATGCCTTATCCAATGAAAGACTTTGAGGCACCGCCGCGCGACGTATGGGAACGGGATATCCGGCAGTTCGCCGCTATGATGTCCGCCTACGGACTTAATGCAGTCGCCGGCTCCGGGGCCAGAATCCCAAAATAGCCAGCTATCCAACCTCGCGCAAACGCATTAAATCACCGGCAGCCAATAGCAGCTCAAGGAGCAAAAGGAATTTTCAGGCAGTCGTTGCCTGGAGTATCTCAACTTTATAACCGTCCCTGTTTGACAAAAAATCCGCGCCCACCAACATGGAAGCGGTAAAATACCCCCCTCCCTTAGCATCATCTTCGGCCTTGAGCGCAATGGCGACCGCTGTTTCAGCGGTAAGATCATAAACACTGGGGCCGGTAACGGTCCCGCTGCACTCCCGGCCATCATCTGTACTCACACGTCCCCAAAACTCAGTATGGGTGTTAGCGCGGGTTTTTTCATCCGGACCATCGTCAAGAAATTTTCCTGCCAGTGAAATCATCCATTTCTGCAGGCCAGCACTGGATAACAATCCACGCATTGGATTTGATAATCGAGTCAACCAGCAGGCATAAACCGGCAGCGCCCCATAAACGATTGCACTGGGGATGCCGGTGGAAATTTGTGTGGTAAACACATCCCCCCAGGGCAGACTGACAGCCCACAGCTCAGAGCGTGGGAATGGGACCTTGCGAATACGGTAACCGAGCTTAACGTTTTTCAGCTTACCTTCTTCGCGTATCAGACAACCTTCACCAATACTCCCAATGGCTGTTCTGGTTGTTCCCATGCTGGGAAGCGTACCAAAGTCGAAGGCCAATTCCAGTTGGCTTGCATCCGGTAATTTAAGCTTCAATAAAGCGGCCAGGCAATCCGTTGGTACAATGTCAAAGCCCACACCCGGGCATAATATGGTCTGTTGCCTGATGGCTGTATCATGCCGCTGATGGGCAGCCTGGAAAACAGAGATCTCTCCGGTCACGTCAAAATAGTGCACGCCATGTTCCAGGCAGGCATCCATAATGGGTTCTGCCGTTACCTCAAAAGGGCCCGCACAATTAATCAGTGTGCCGACACTATCAAGGTGGTCAGCGGTATCATTAACGCTAAACGCCCTTATTGGCAGATCATATCTCTCAGCAAGAAGTTTAAGACTGGCTTCGTTACGGCCGGCAAGGATTGGTTTTCGCCCATTCCTGAGCGCTTCATTTACAATTAACTCTCCGGTGTAACCATAGGCTCCATAGATGAGCCAGTTTTTGCGATCTGATATGGTCATAATATTCATTATCAGGTCCGCCTTGGTGAAATGTCCGGGTCAATGCTCCACCGCCGTATACTCCCAACTCACCGTACCCCAGGTTATCTACAATGTATGGTTAAGGTTCTCCTCAAGGTGCAAAGAGTATCAGCGTAACGATATATGAGGATCCGGCAGTTCTTCGCGCCTGTCCATGACGGCGAAGAACTCTATCACCTTTCCCGACTCTCCCTTGACCTTGACAGCACCGCTGTCAATGCCACTCTGCCAGGTTTCCTCGCCGAGGAAAATCCGATTACCAAATTTGCGGCTCATGGTCACCGTGGCATCGGCCTCAGATGGCAGTTCATCCATAATTTCCAGCACACTGTTGCGTAACGTGAGCGTGAATGTCTCGCCTGTGTCCGTGAAGCTAAAGCCGAGTGTGCTGTGCTTGCCGTCCGCACGTTCTGGATTAATGCTGTAACGCAGGTTGTCGAAAATGATCGCGGTTTCCGTGGTCTCAATTGAAAATATCTGCTTGAGAATCATATCCTGCAGAGCACGAACGGGAATTTTGCCTTCAATCTCAAGTGCACCGGTCAGGTAGAAACCTCGCAGGCTGCTGCTGGTCTGGGCATAACCGAGTACACGCAATGCAGCTGCCTTGAGGTATCGCGCCTGCCAGTCTTCCTTATTGACGCGGATCAGGGGTGTTGTGAGTTCGGCTGCCCATTGCGCATCCCCGGCGAAAAAGGCTTTCTCGGCTGCGGCAAGAACCTTGTCACGTCCACCCATGATTTCGACCGTGCGACGCGCTTTTTCCAATCTGGGCGTGGGGCGTAATTCGGCCGGGTCGCCATTCCACCAACTGATGTAACCGCCGTAAATATTGCGGACACTCACATCGACATTGCCGTAATATTCAACTCCCCAGGGTTCAAGCTGGACAGCCCCGGGAAGCCTGATAGTCTCCGCGAGTTCATCGGGTGTTAAGCCCATGTTGATCAAACGTACCGACTGATCGTGAACATACAGCATGGCATCACGATAGTTGGTAAGTATCTTGCTGATTTCCGCCTGCCCTGAAACAGTTGGACCATGACTGGGAACCATGTGATCGACCTGGTAGCTCCGCATTTTGTCCAGGGCGCCTGCCCATCGCTCGATGTCCCTTGGGCGTGTACCTCGCAGGGAGTGTAATTGTGGGAAAGTCGGACCCTGGATTTCATCGCCCGTGAAGAGGACTTTCTGATCGGGCATATAAATGGCCATATGGCTGGCAGACTCACCACCGGTGTGAAAGAAGACAAAGCGGTAACCTACCAGCGTCATCTCCGTTTCACCCTCGAGAGAAATGCTTGTATTAGGTGGAATAAACCCACCCGTGCCCCTGACATTAAACCCACAACATCCGACATGGTATTGCTGTCCCTCGGCATCTGCGGGCAGCATCACACCATACATATAGCCTGCCCGCAGCCCCATGATCGGGCCGGTCGCAACATTCTCCTGCACGGTTTCGCGCATCAGGTTTTCACTGGCGATGACCTTAACTTTGCCGCTAGCTGCGTCTTCACGTGAAATAAACACGGAAGCACCGTTTGTATGATCAGCATGGTGATGGGTATAGATCACTGCCTCAATAGGCTTGTCGGTCATTTCTTTTAACCGATCCACAACGACCTGCGCGTGTTCGGTCGCAACCGTGGTATCAATCACAACCAGGCTGGCGTCACCTTCGATGATGATGGAATTGCCAAAGCCGTGATTGGGGGTGTTAAAACTCCAGATTTTGTACGGGCCAACCTGAATGGTCTCTTCTTTGAACAATCGGGCGTGGTCGATATAGTTCTGGGGCGCGGAGAAAGGTACGAAGTATTTTTCCGGGCGAGGTGGCGGCGTATTTTCGGCCATCAGGTTCCCTGAAACCACCGAAATAAGTAAAAGTGCAACGAATGCTTTCCTGATCATCTGAAACTCCGTATATGTTCAATAGTCGATGTTAGTGAATGTGAAGTTGTTCCCAGAGCCGATATAGTTCTTTACACCGAATTCACGATTTTTGTGTGTTGTCGAAAACCGCGCTTTCAAGATTCTGGAATTCTTCCTCCATGTATTGCGCCAGTGTGTCCAGATTTTCCATGTCGTGGGTGGCGACAATCCCGAAATGCAGTTTGCCGGCGTAACTGAACAGGGTGATATTCATACGCAGACCGGGGATCAGGGTACTGATTGGGTACATCTGTTCCAGCGTTGCGCCTTTCAGGTACAGCGGGGTTTTTGAACCGGGCACGTTGGAAACCAGCGTGTGACCGTTCGCCGGCAGCTTGTCACTGAGCCCGACCTTATCAACCAGCTCACTGAACATTGCCGACAAGATGGTATATTGTTCAACCGAAGAGCCTGGTACACCATCGATCTGGTTCCTGACATTGCGCAAGGTAAAACCGATTTCACGTAAGCGCACGAATGGATCGTCAGTCGGTTCCGCCAGCTTGACCAGGACGATGCCAATCTTATTACCGGTGTTTTTGTCACCATCTTTGCGCAGGTTGACCGGCATCTGGATCGTGACCGGGTGATCCAGGGGATAGCCCTGATCTGCCAGGTAGCGGTGCAGGGCGCCGTCGATGCAGGTCAGCGCCACGTGGTTCAGCGTGGAACGTGTTGCCTTGCAAATCCGCTTGACCCTGGTCATCGGCACCCACGCAGTGCCGAGGCTGCGGCCTGGAGAGGTACTTCCGGTCATGGGTGTTTCCTGACGTGCGCTAAATGGCAAAGAGACGGCATTGCGGGTGATACCAATGAACTCCAGGTATTGTTGCGTTGTAAGCTTGGCAATGCCGCCGGTCGTTAGCAATTGATCCCAGGCCTGCTTTGTCAGGCTGCCGATCATGCCGCCAACAGCAGAACTACCTTCCTCTTCTTGCTTCGATCTGCCGCGTTGCGGCAATGTCCAGATCGGAGACACTTGCTGCTCTTCAGGTGAATCGCTAAAAGTCCTGTTCAGCCAGGATGTCATTGTCATGCCATCGGCATAGGCATGGTGCAACTTGAGGTAAATTGCGAACTTTTTGCCCTTGATCCCATCGATCAGGTGAAACTCCCAAAGTGGCCTGGAACGATCCATCAGGGGCTCATGCAGCTGGGTTACAAGTTCTTTTACTTCTTCCCAGGTGATTGCCTTTTCCGGCCGGTGATAAAACACGTGTTCGTCGATACAGAAAGCTGAGCAGCGTTTCCAGTGAGGTCCCTTCCAGCCAATGAAGTTGATTACCAGGTTAAACGGCTCGGTCACCTTGTCATGGGTTTTCAATTCTTCAACCAGTTTGCCGGTAAAATCAGCCGGGCATTTTGCAGGCTTCTTGAAAAGCAGGAGTCCGGCAACATGCTTGGGACTGCCTTCCGATTCTGCAAGAAAAAAGGCCAGATCAAGTACAGACAGTTTCTTCATGGCCGTGTTTCCTGTTGGATGTTATTGATAAACACTTTCATTTCTCCCGGGTGTTGCGTTCATAGTGTTGCATGCGGTAAGTCCTGGGTGGCACTCCGGACCAGCGTTTAAAGGCATGGGTGAAATTACCGGGTTCGGTATAGCCGAGGAGTTCCGCAATCTGATCCAGCCTGAAGTTGGTGGTCAGCAAATAGTTGCTGGCCAGGCCAAATCGAATCTCGTTGACCAGTTTCTGAAATTTGGTGTTATGCGCAGTCAGGTGGCGGCGCAAAGTGCGCGACGACATGTGCATTTTTTCAGCGATGCTGTCGATATCCGGAAAGTAACCTGGCTGTGAAAGGATGGCGTAACGCACATCATCCACCAGGTTGCCTTGCTTGCTGAGCTTTGAAATCAACAATTCACATTGCTGGATGCATAGTTCTCTCGACTCCTTGCTGGTGTCACTGACGGTTCTGTCCAATACCTCAGCGGGTATCACCATTTCGTTAAACGGGCGGCCAAAATTAACCGGGCAGTCAAAATGTTTTGCATAGCAAGAGGGGGATTCACCGCCGGAATGGACGAAGTTGATTTCGATGACAGGCAGGCTGCCTCGTACCAGTTCCTGGTATATCAGGTGAATGGCCGAGACTTCACGATCGGACATCACGTTCAACAAGTCCCCATAATCCATTAACGGTGCCATCCGGTGAGTTGCGGTGCCTCCCTGTTCAATCAATTCGTGCCTGAAGCAGGTAAATGAAAGGTTGACCAGCCGCAGGCCCAGGTGAACGGCCTGGCGCAGGGTCCTGGCACTCATCATGGCAAATCCGAACATTCCGTAATCGGCAACGTGTATTGCGCTCCCTAGCGCAAGCCCCAGGTACCGGTCGGCACTCAACTCCCGGATGTTTTGGCAGAACCGCAGTAGTTGTCCCAGGTAAATTCGTGAACTGCCGTCCTGCAATGTTTGTTTGCTGATGCCAGTGCCAATCAGGCATTGATCCAGGTTCAACAAATGGCTGTCGATATAGCGCAACGGGGCGGCCAGGCTGGATACGGAATGTTGAATCTGTCGATCAGAAGGCATGGCTGAGACATATTCTGACTATCGGACAGACATATTAGGATAGCTGTCCGATATTCACAAGTTTTCAGCTTTGTGTCAGTGGAAATGATACTGCTTGATACGGTGCTGATGTTGCATTTTCATCCAGACGAGTAAGTATCTTCTGAATAACGGCTGGGTCTTCAATCCTGGCGATGACGTGTGAACCCGAAGCCGCCGGTCGCGCAATTGATCTTGCCTACCAGACCGGCTGTGCATTTTATATCGTTCACGCCACCTGCGAAGAGACCATTTTGCGGGGTACAGTGGCTATGGTTTGCCTGGCTCACCGTTGCGCATACGGAAGAAAAACGCCCCCGTCCCTGAATTGGCAATGACAAGATCAGGATTATCCTTGTCCCCAAGGGCGCTCACCAGGCGGGTCCCTGGTAATGTGCCCAGTTCCGCTGCACTGTCGCCCCAGCCGAGGCCATTGCGGTAATCAGAAAATTCGCCAAGAAACTTTTTACTCTTTTTTGAAAACGAAACGCATCAAGCGCAAGATATACAAGCAGTCAGACTGCCTGACAGTATTGCTCTGAGCCACACTTGGATGGCTCACTTTCTACTTGCAAATACACATTCAAGCTCCAAAAAAACTGAGCCAGTTACTTAGCTGTATGTCCTTGAACACGCTTTCATTTATGCCGGAGTAAATCAGGCTCCCTTTAATTTCTGCTGGAAGGACTTCATCACCCTGCAACTTATTAAGATACAGGATGTTTGCTATAAAACTGCTGTGAAATGTTTCACTTGATTTTATTTCTATCGGGAATAGAAAGGTGGATCGATCCTCAATCAAATCAACTTCATGACCTTTCTGATCACGCCAAAAATAGAGGTTGACTTCGGTTCCGGAATTGTTGAGTTTTTTCAAGTATTCACTCACCACAAAGTTTTCAAATATGTTGCCTCTCAAGGGATGTGTATCAAGTTGATCCATTGAATTGATCCCCAGCAAGTAACACAGCAAGCCCGTGTCATGGAAGTACAACTTTGGAGTTTTGACAATTCGCTTATTGTAATTATTGAAATGGGGAGAGAGAGTGAAGCATATATACGTAGAATTTAATGCTGAAATCCATTCCGAAATAGTGGGACTGCTTACGCCCACTTCATTTGAAAGTGAGGATGCGTTAATTAACTGACCAACGCGGCCAGCAGCCAGTTTTACAAATTTTTCGAATAAGTCAATTTTTGTAATATTTGTTAATAAGCGAATATCTTTTTCGACATAAAGCTGGAAATAGTTTTTTAACCATTTTGTTGGATTAAGCTGTGAATTGTATATCCGCGGGTAGCCACCATGAAACAGAAACTCATTCAGGGTAAAACCGGGGTTATGTTTGATAATTTCAGATACAGCTAGCGGATGCAGGTGAAATAGCTCTGTTCGGCCCGCCAGTGTCTGGGTAATCGAATCAACCAGAAGAAGGCCGTTAGATCCTGTCAAAACAAATTTATTTTGATTCCCTGGTTCATCAACAATGGTTTGTATATAAGAACTGAGCTCAGGAACACGCTGAAATTCGTCAAGAATACAGTGTGTGGAAAGTTGATTGAGAAACCCCCTCGGATCAGATCTGGCCATCTCACGAACATCCGGATCTTCAAGAGATCGATAATCGTATTGGCTAAATAGTTTTCGTACCAGCGTGGTCTTGCCAGATTGACGCGGACCCAGAAGTGTTAACACCGGATAGCTTTCAAGTGATTGGGTCAGTTGCTCTGAGATTGATCGCTCATACATACGAAAATAATGACACCCCTTACTAAGGGTGTCAATTTAATATGCCGCTTTAAATTAACACCGAATAACATCTTTTGAAGGCATGAAGTTATTAATTTACTCATACACGATTGGTTTGTGGATAAGATGCCAGTGCCAATCAGGCATTGATTCAGGTTCAACAAATGGCTGTCGATATAGCGCAACGGGGCGGCCAGGCTGGATATGGAATGTTGAATCTGGCGATCAGACGGCATGACTGAGACATATTCTGACTATCGGACAGACATATTAGGATAGCTGTCCGATATTCACAAGTTTTAAGCCGAATCAAACATTCTTCATTTTTTCAGCCAGTTATATGATGAATGCCTTGAATTTATAACTATGAAGCTTGGAGTAACCCATGTCGCAAGAACGCAAAGTGCTGGTTTATGGAGCAAACGGCTATACCGGTAAGCTGGTTGCTGAAAGCCTGGCAGACCGAAATATTCCTTTTTACATGGCGGGTCGCAGTCGGGAGAAGCTCGAAAAAGCACTGGAAGTTGTGCAGCAACGCCACGCTGGCCCGGTCGATGCAGAAATCGTAACCGCATCCAACGATCCTGTAGAGTTACGACCATTATTTGAACGTGTGGACGTGGTCATCAATGTCTCCGGCCCGTTCATGCAAATTGGTTGGCCGATCGTCGCGACGGCGCTGGAAATGAACTGCCACTATCTCGATACCACCGGTGAGCAGGATTGGACCAATGCCATCAAGGAGAAGTACGGACAGGCGTTTGCCGACAAAGGCCTGCTGTTGAGTCCAGCCTGTTCCTATATGTGGACGGCCGGTGCGCTGGCGGCAGAAGTCGTGCTGGAAAACCCCGAAATCGACAGCCTTGACATCGTCTACCAGATCGATCATGGCTTGCCATCTGAGGCATCCACCAAGTCATTTTTGCGCATGGTCTGTAATGATGTCTCCCAGTACTACCTGGAACTGAATAAGTTTGTTGCCTGGCCCAACGACCAGGTCGTCCAGGCCGTTGTTCCCCACCGTGGTTCCACGCTCAGCGCCCACCCCTGGGGCGGTGCCTGTGAACCGATCTGGTACAAAGACGATCCGCGCGTACGCAATTGCAAAGTGATCACGGCTATTGGTGAGCACATGGTCGCGGGTATCGTGCAGGCTATCCAGGCGTTTAATGCGGCAGCCCCGGGAATGACGCAGGAACAACGTGAAGAGTTTACCAACCAGATGGGTAACCAGATGGACACCGGCGAGCCGCCGAAAGACGATGTTGATGTCCAGCGCAGCGTGATTGTCTGTAATGGCCAGGGCCAGCAGGCGACAACTCAGTATGTGATGAATCTTTCGGCCCCCTATTCATGGACGGGTGAGATGTGTGCAGAAGGTGCGCAGCGCCTGTTGAACGGCCAATTGAAACAGACCGGCTTTCAATCGGCGGCAAAGGCATTTGGCCATCGCGAATTGATCACCCGGTTCCATGAACTGGGCTACTGCAGCGCGCTGCCGGATTGAGGGAAAACCCTGATGAAAATGAATGCTTACATCGCCGGTGTGGGGATGACCCGCTTCGGCAAGCACCTGGAAACACCGCTGAAATCTTTGGCCGGTGCGGCCGTTAAAGAGGCTCTTGCCGATGCCGGCCTGGTAAATGGGGACATCCAGGCCGCCTACATGGGTAATGCCGCCGGCGGGGTGGTCCAGGGCCAGGAGATGATCTCCGGCCAGGTGGCTCTGCGGGAGCTTGGCATTGGCAAAATTCCCGTGGTTAATGTGGAAAATGCCTGTGCGACTTCTTCGACGGCCTTCAACCAGGCCTGCGCGATGGTCACTGCCGGCTTTTACGACGTGGTCCTGGTGTGTGGCTTTGAAAAATTGTTTCATGAAGACAAGGCGCGCACTTTTGCGGCTTTCGATGGCGCAGTCGACACCGAACAAGCTGACGGCATGACAGGCGCATTACAGGCCCTTGCTGACCTGGCGGGTGAAGAAGTGGATTTTGCCAATGCCGGCAAGACCCGTTCCGTTTTTATGGACATCTATTCGCTGATGGCGATTGCCCACATGAAAGACTATGGGACAACGGTTGAGCAGTTCGCCGGTGTAACAGCCAAGAATTCATATCACGGAAGTCTCAATCCGCGGGCGCAGTTCCAACAGGAAATGACCATTGGGGAAGTGCTCGAATCCCGTGAAATTATTTATCCGCTGACCCTGCCGATGTGTTCACCCATCGGCGATGGTGCCGCGGCGCTGGTGGTCGTCAGCGAACGCAAAGCGAAACAGATGGGCTTGAGCAAGCCGGTCCGGGTGTTGTCATCAGCACTGGTTTCGGGCTGGGATAAAGATCCAGACGTGGGAGCCTATGCAGCGGGCCTGGCCTATGCGGCTGCCGGTGTTGGCCCGCAAGACCTGAGTCTGGTGGAGCTACACGATGCTTCCGCCCCGTCTGAGATTGTCGCCTATGAATACCTTGGCCTGTGTGCCAAGGGCGAGGGCGGTCGGTTGATCGATGAAGGCACCACCCGCCTAGGCGGAAAGTTACCGGTGAACGTATCCGGTGGCCTGCTGCGCAAAGGGCACCCCATTGGAGCCAGCGGCACCGCACAACTGGTGGAAATCACCGAGCAATTGCAGGGCCGATGCGGATCCAGGCAAGTTGAAAATGCCCGCATCGGACTGGCCCACAATGGCGGTGGCATGATCGGGCTCGACGCCGCCGCCACTGTTGTTTCAATTCTGGCTCGCGAGGACTGAACCATGAGTAATCTGTCTATTTTGGCCAACCGTGTTGCTGACTGGGCTGCTAAACGGCCCGATGATGAATTACTGACTTTCGTCAGCATCGACGACAACGGTAACTTTGTGGAAGAAACACGCAGCTACCAGCAATTGTGGGATAAAGGCCAGCGTCTTGCTGTCTGGTTGAAACAAAAGGGCATGCAAAAAGGCGACTCCTTCGGCGTCGTCATGCAGAACCACCCCGAGTTCGTGGACCTGATGATCGCTTCTTCCATCGCCGGGACCATCTTTGTCCCGATTGATGCCCGTGTACGGGGCAGTAAACTCAAATACATGCTGGACTTTGCCGAATGCAAGGGCGCTGTGGTGGCAGACTATGCCATGGGCAGCGTTACAGAAGTCTGGATGGACCGGCAGCAGAACTGGATATTGCCCCTGACACCGGCCGGAGCCGCCGACGGCGGTGACAATGTTACGGACATCCTTGCCAGCCCCATGCCATCACCGCAGTTGCCCGTCGCCAGCACAGACCCATCGGCGCCGATGCAGATGTTATATACCTCCGGCACGACAGGTGATCCGAAGGCCATATTGTCGGCCCATAACCGCCTGGATGCGGTACCGGTGATCGCAGGCGTACTGGGCCTGACGGAGGAGGACAGACCGTACACCGGCTTGTCACTGACCCACGCAAATGCCCAATTGGTTACCCTTGGCTGCATCCTGGTGCTGGGGCTTCGCGGGGTAATCAGTCGTAAATTCACCAAGTCGCGTTTATGGGATATCACCCGCCAGTATGGTTGTACCTGGTTCAATTTACTGGGTGGTATGACAACAGCCATTTTTGCAGAACCCCCGCAAGACAATGACGCGGACAACCCGGTGCGCATTATCCTCAGTGCCGGCATGCCGGCTGCTATCTGGGACGAATTCGAACATCGCTTCGATATCAAGCTGGCCGAATTTTACGGCGCTGCTGAAGGTGGCTTGACGTTTAACCCTGCAGGGGTCGGTCCGGTCGGCAGTTGCGGCAAGGCACCACCGTTCCTGGAGTTAAGAATATTCGACGCCGACGGCAATGAGTGTGGGCCCGGTGAGTCGGGTGAGGTATGTTTCCGGAATGCAGATGGCAGTTCTCCGGTGGTGGAGTATTACAGGAACCCCGAGGCATCGAGGCAGAAGACCGAAGGCGGCTGGCTACACATGGGCGATATCGGTCATGTGGATGAAGACGGCTGGCTGTTTTTCGAGTATCGGGT
This sequence comes from Gammaproteobacteria bacterium, assembly GCA_024277555.1. Classification (GTDB taxonomy): domain Bacteria; phylum Pseudomonadota; class Gammaproteobacteria; order Chromatiales; family Chromatiaceae; genus Thiolapillus. The sequence goes on from JAJRUY010000320.1 coordinate 67,481, forward strand.
CGGTGGAGGAATTCGCCGCAACGGTGATTTCGTCAACCCGGCTTTTGTAGAGAAAGTTCTGTCACAGATCGATGTGATCGATGACGTGTTTGTCTATGGCGCGCCCATGCCGGGCATGGCACCGGGTGAAATGGAACCGGTCGCAGCGATGGTGCTGAATGACCCGGCGTCATTCGCGCCAGCAGATGTGTTCAGCCTGTGCCGGGATCACCTGGAAGCCAACTCTGTCCCGGGTTTTCTGCAAATCGTCGATAAAATCCCCAAAACCGCTTCAGAGAAGCCCCAGGAACGGTTCCTGCTGGAAAAATTTAATGTGGCTGCCAGCAATGTCTATGCAGCCTCGGACTACCGGCGATGAAAACAGTATTTATAACGGGTGCGGCAGCGGGAATCGGTCTCGCAATAGCAAAACGGTTTGCCACCGAAGGGTGGTTCGTGGGCCTGTATGACATCAATAAAGAGGCCATTGATCAGTTGCTGCAGACGCAGGAGTTCAGTAATGCCTGTGGTGGCCACTGTGATGTAACCAGCCGTGATTCGGTCAGCCGGGCACTACAGGGCTTTGCCGAACGCAGCGGCGGACGCCTGGACGTACTGGTCAATAACGCAGGCGTGCTTGCCTCAGGACTTTTCGCGGACATTGATCATGCTGCACACGAAAGAATTATCCAGGTCAATGTGCAGGGTCTGACCAATGTGGCTCAAATCGCTTTTCCGTGGTTGAAAAAAACCCCGGGTTCCACGCTGGTCAATATGTGCTCTGTGTCTTCCGTACACGGGATTCCGCAACTGGCTGTTTACAGCGCCAGCAAATTCTATGTCAACGGATTGAGCCAGGCACTGAGCATCGAATGGGCCGAACACGGTATCCGTGTTTTGGCAATTAAACCACCATTTGTGAAAACGGCCATGGTTGAGAATATTCCGGAGCAATTGATGGACAAGTTTACCGTGGACCTGGTTCCGGAACAGATTGCCGATGTTGTGATGTCCGCACTGAACGGTTCGGGTCAGAGCTATATCGTGAGCATGAAGGCAAAAGTCTGGGCGGCGCTGGTAAAGCTTCTTCCCGGGCGCCTCGGGCGCGGTCTGACAAAGTCACTGACCGGTTATTAAGGCGCGCACGCTGGTGTTAAACAAATACATTGAAAAATCAATTTGACGGTGAAAATTATGTCTGAATATATCAATTTACCCCTTAGCGGCCTGGAAGGCCCCTTGTCAGAAATGGAAGAAACCGTGCAGGATACGGCACATCGTTTTGCCAGGGATGTCCTGCGACCTGCGGGCGAGACTATCGATGCCCTGTCTGCCGATGAAGCGCTGGCACCGGAATCTCCATTGTGGAAGGTATTGGAACAGGCAGGCGAACTTGGTCTGACCGTATCCGCCATGGCCGAGATGTCACCATCGGAAGGCGCAAGGCTGATGTTAATTGCTACTGAAGAACTGGCCTGGGGCGATGCCGGCCTGGCTGGAATGATGCTGGTCAGCCAGATGCCTGCGGTTTTCAGCGTGGTTGCCGGTCGCCTGGATCTGATTGAATATTGTGAAAGTAAAATTGGTTGCTGGGGTATCACCGAACCGGATCACGGCAGCGACATGCTGGATCACGACGGCTCAATGCAGGCTGGCAATGGCCAATACGGCCGGCCCAACTGTGTGGCCCGTATTGATGGCGACAAGGTGATCATCAACGGTCAGAAGTCTGCATGGGTATCCGGTGCCATGACAGCAAACCTGTGCGCGCTTTATTGCCATATCGAGCAGGACGGTGATATCAAGCCCGGCATCACGGTACTGGTACCGCTTGATTTGCCTGGTGTCAGTCGGGGCAAGCCGCTGGATAAAATTGGTTTCCGCGCACTGAATCAGGGTGAGCTGTATTTCGATAATGTCGAAGTGCCGATCAATTTGATGCTGGCCGGGCCGGACAAATACGCGCACCAGGTGTACCACACACTGGCCGAGGCCAATGTGCATGTTGGCAACATTGCGGTTGGTATTGCACGTGCAGCTTACGAGCACGCCCTGGCTTATGCCCACGAGCGCAAGGCCGGCGGTCAGACCATCATTTTGCACCAGAATGTCCACTACCGGCTATTCCATATGTTCCGCAAAATCGAGGCGGCCCGTGCGCTGGTTCGCCGTGCGGCTGAATACAACGCAACCGCGCCATCCGCAGCCCTGCAAGGTTCTATTGCAGCCAAGGTGACCGCCACTCAAGCCGCCTTTGAAGTTGCCAGCGACGCCATGCAGATTTTCGGCGGTAATGGTGTGTCGAAGGAATATCCGATGGAAAAACTGCTGCGGGATGCCAGGGCTGGCCTGATCGCGGATGGCTGCAACGAAGTGCTTGCTATGAAAGGCGGGTCCCTGCTGATCAATCCTGAGCTGTTATAAATGACTGTGAAAAAGAAATGCCGATGAAAGCCATGTTTATTTCTGCGGCCTGGTTCAACTGGATTGCGGCGCTTGGTTTTGGCTTTGCAGGTGAGTGGCTGCTGCCGATGTTTTCCATGCAGCCTTCACCAACTGCGCTGTTTTTTGTTCATCTTTTCTGCGCACTGGTGTTTGTATTCGGCTTTGCGTACTACCGGGCGGCAACAGATCTGGCCGGGCAGGCACCAGCCATCCGGCTGGGTGCCATCGCAAAACTGGCCATTGTCGTTGTTGCATCCGTGGATGTAATCCTGGGGCTGGTCAGTTGGCCAATACTTGTTGTCATTGCTGGCGATCTGATCTATGCACTGCTGTTCTTCAGGGCCCTGGCCTGCTTGCCCGCGCCGGTGAGGGTTTGAATTGAATCAATGCAACAACATGACCTGGGAAGTTGAGGAGTAGAAAATGACTGAAAGACTGAAATCAAAAGTATGCCTGGTAACCGGTGGCGGCAGCGGCATCGGAGAGGCCATTTGTAAACGATTTGCCGAAGAAGGTGCAAACGTGATTGTAGCGGACATCAACCCCGAATCAGCCCGGCGCGTGGCAGGCGATATATCAGCCGCCGGCGGGAAGGCTGTGGCCAGGGAGCAGGATGTAACCGATCCTGACCTGTGGAACAGCCTGGTGGATGGGATCGTCGGGGAGCTCGGTAGTCTCGATGTACTGGTCAACAACGCGGGCATCGGTGTGATCATGCCCATCGAACAGGAAACCCTCGAAGGCTGGCGCAGGATGCAGTCAGTAAACATGGAATCCGTGTTTCTCGGCACCCAGGCTGCCATCCGCGTGATGAAGGGTCATGGTGGCTCAATCGTCAATATATCTTCAATCGAGGGAATCATCGGTGAACCGCTGGTTCCGGCCTATAACGCATCCAAAGGCGGGGTGCGTATCTTCACCAAGTCCGCCGCATTGCATTGTGCCCAGGAGGGTTACGGCATTCGCGTGAATTCCGTGCATCCCGGCTATGTCGGCACCGCGATGGTTGCGGAAGCTATCGGCAGCATGCCACCTGAGCAGGGGCTGGCCTTTCAGCAGGAATTACTGACACGGATACCGTTGGGTCGCGTCGCTGAAGCGGTGGAAATCGCCAACACGGTTCTGTTTCTTGCCTCGGACGAAGCCAGTTACATGACTGGCTCGGAACTCGTAGTGGACGGGGGCTACACAGCTCGTTAAGCCCCATATTACATGAACATTTAAATACAGAAAATTAAACCAAGCATGAATACTACAATGAGCAGGGAAATAGCAATGAAAATCAGAATTAAAATCAGACAACCATTGACAAATCCGGCGCTTGCCACATTATTTTTGATCGTGGCGTTGCTTCCCGGCACGGCTGTCTATGGGGCGACAAAAGTAACGCCTGATACCTTTATCCGGGCTGAGTCCGACCGGATGTTTTCAGATATTGCAAAGCAGGCCAGCGGCGTCAATAAACTCTTTCATTTCCGTCATATCACACCGCTGGACAGGCAGACGGTCATCCGCATGAACAAGGATACGCTCTATTCCATGGGCATTGTGGATACACACAAGGGGGCAACCATCACCTTTCCTGAAATCCCCGATGGTCGTTACGCATCGATTTACCTGGTGGATAACGATCACTATGTGCCGGCGGTGTTTTACAAGCCGGGTATATACAAACTGCCCCGGGACACCAAATATCTGGGCATAGGCGTACGTATCCAGTTGTTCAATCCGGATGATCCGGAGGAGATCAAACTGATCAACCAACTGCAGGACCAGTTCGTTATCAAAGCCAATTCGGCTGATCCATTCCCAGCTTTCAAATGGGACAAGGCATCTCTGAAAGCCCTGCATGCCCAGTATGAAAAAGAAGCGACCGGCTACAGTAACTGGAATGGCACGCAGGGTCCACGTGGAAAAGTTAATGAAAAGACCCGTCATATCGCCGCCGCAGCCGTCTGGGGGCTTTTCCCGGAAAAGGATGCAACCTATCTGAATTACAGTGGTGAACATGATACCGGCTCTTGCTGGCAGGCAAGCTATCCGGCTCCGGAAAACAAGGCATTCTGGTCGATCACGGTATACGGCAAGGACGGTTTCCTCAAGCATGAGAACTCGATCGTTAATTCATCCAACGTCAAGCTCAATAATGATGGAACCTTCACCGTCTATTACGGTTCTCGTGCGCTGTGTGGAAAGGTTGCCAACCGGCTTGACGTTACACCGGGCTGGAACTTTCTGATGCGTATTTATCGCCCCGGAGAATCGGTGTTGGACGGCAGCTATAAGTTGCCGGAAGCACAAAGGTATGTGCGCGACATGATCGAGAACTATATCCGGGAATTTCCCAACCAGGAACAGGCCGAGATGATGAATGCCTGGTTGAAGGAGCACGACAAGGGCACCTTCTGGTTCACCGGCCTGGTGGATCCGGACGATGATACCGTCATTACGCCGCAGGCTACCGTGGATTACGGCTACAACTGGTTCAGCCTTTCCGATGGACCAGCCATTGTGAATACTCCGCAGTACGATAAATTCTTCTCCGTGTCAGTGTTTGACATGAAGCACAACGTACCTGCAGTCATCGTCAATCCCGGCAAACCCATTGTGTTAATGCGACCAGGGCAGGAAAAGCCCAGCGGTGATTTCCATGTGGTGGAACTGGAAACAGATCAGGGCCTGGTGTTCACGCGAATGGTGGTGGTTGACAACCTGCAAGAAGTTGAAGGTTTGAGACAGTATTTCAGCATGGAAGGCGGCAAGGGTGATATGCATCGAGAGGTCTATAAGTTCTCTCCCGCGATCAAGAAATCAGCGCTGGCGATGATCAGCCATTCTTTGTCTTATGTGAATCCGGATGTCGCGTTTGGTGAAAAATCCGGTGATGCGGGTGAGTTGAGCCTGGCTGCAGGTGTCATGCTGGGGCAATTGGGTACCCCGGCAGATACGGTGCGCTATGGTCTTATTCTGGCTGATGAGCATGGCAAGCCATTCAATGACAAGGACACTTATGTCCTGACCGTTCCAGCAGGTATTGTGCATGACAACGGCTATTTCTCGGTAACGCTTTACGGCTCTGATAATAAGCTGCTGATACCCAACGACAGAAAAGTCTACGACAGCACGACCTATACCGCAGAGAAAAATTCAGATGGCACCTACACCGTCACACTGAGCCCTTCCGGTGAAGGCGAGAACGGCATACCCACCGGTGGAAAAGTATTTTACGGAATACTCAGAGCCTACGTCCCGGTCAAGGGAGCGGATATGACGGTCAGGGTAAAGACAAAGAAATAGAGGATCCCTGATGAACACACTAGCCAATTCAGCCCTTCCCGGCGGCAAGCGAGCGTCAGCCCCCGGCTGGGCCGTTGCCATGAACCGGTGGTTGCGCTACCTGACGGAAGACCTGGGCGGCGGCCCGCGTGTAATCCGGATCGCGCAGATGATCAATTTTCATAAAGTAATCACCATTTTCCTGATCTACGCGATGATGGTGTACTTCAATAATTACTCAACGGCTGCCTGGATATACCTGGCACTGCAAGGTACCTACGGTTACTGCTGGTTGATCAAGGATTTCTCTTTTCGCGATGTTTATTTCGACAAGCGGGTGACCTTCGGTGGTGTCCTGGCGACTTATGCAGGGCTGGTTGGGTGGTACTGGCTATTGCCGTACCTGTTCATTTCCGGAAACGTCCAACCATCGAATGAGATGCTGTGGTTTTGCGTTTCGTTGCACACTCTGGGTTGCGTGCTGATGGTCGCGGCCGACCTGCAGAAGAACATCGTGCTGCGCCTGCGCAAAGGCCTGATCACGGATGGCGTGTTCACCTATTCACGCAACCCGAATTATCTCGGTGAGATCATGATCTATGGAACCTATGCACTGTTGGTCGGACACTGGGCTGGTTGGGCTGTAGTTTTGTGGTGCTGGTTCGGTGTGTTCCTGCCACGCATGCTTCTCAAGGATGCGTCCATATCCCGGCACTCCGGTTGGTCGGAATACAAGAAACGCAGTGGGCTGCTGATGCCGTGGCGGGTATTCAACGGGCGGGCTGTTTTTGATCGGGTAAGCAGCAGATGACTATAAAAGCGAAGCGCTCATTGTTGGTCCCCCGCATTTCCCTGGTGCTATTTAAGTGTAAATGCCGGAAATTGCTTGACTTAGGTCAATTGTCCTTAATGTATACCACCAATGACCTCTTTAAGCCTTTTCGATACCTGTCAGGTTTTTTAGTATGTTGTGTTCAGGAATTATACGGGGTGCAGTACTCGTGAAATCTTGCGTGGAACTGAATCCAATTCGAGTTGACTTTGTTAATCGTCTATAGGGAGCGACCATGAAGACTAGAATAATTGGCACAGAAAAAAGGCGTTGGGTTTTGCGCTCTGCGATCGTCGCAGCGCTGGCAATATCTTCAACTGCACAGGCAGCTACCTGGGAGTGGGGTGACTGGGAAGGTAGCTGGGACAATACCGTCACCTACGGTATTTCCTTCAGAGGGGAGGATCCGGACCCTGCGTTGATCGGTGGCGGCAACGGAGGAACTCCAAAGGGCGCCCCGTCGACACTGGTGACGGACGACGGTAACCTGAACTTCGAAAAGGGCGATATTTTCTCCAATGTCCTCAAGGGCACATCCGAGATGGAACTGAGCAACGGCCAGTTCGGATTCTTCGGCCGCATCAAGTACTGGTACGACTTCGAACTGAAAAACGGCAAAATGCCGCATGGTCACTCACCGAATAACTACGAAGCGGGAGCAAAGCTGAACGATGATGACTTTGCTGACTATGCAAAGTTTTCCGGGCTGGAACTGCTGGATCTGTTTGTCTACGGCAACTTCGATCTGGGCGATTACCCTCTTGATCTGCGTGTAGGCCGCCAGATGGTGAACTGGGGTGAGTCGACTTTCATCCAGGGTATCAACGTACTCAACCCCATTGATGTCACCGCTTTACGGCGCCCTGGTGCTGAACTCAAGGAAGCCTTTCTTCCCGTGGCCTTAATCTACGGCAACCTTGGCCTGGGTGGAGGCTGGAGTGCTGAGGCTTACTACCAGATTAAATGGGAACAAACAGTCATCGATGGTTGCGGTACCTTCTTCTCGACAGTGGATTTCGCATCCGCAGGCTGTAACTCGTTGCTCGCCCCCGACCCCGGATTACCGGATGTCATTACCCAGAACATCATTAACGTAAAGAAAGACCCATTTGTCGACGAAGCCAGCGACAGCGGGCAATATGGCATCGCCTTACGCAACTATGTCGAGAAGCTCGATACCGAGTTCGGCTTCTACTACCAGAATCTGCACAGCCGCACACCGAAGGTTAACGTACGCTATAACATGGGTGCGATTGCAGCTGGTTCCATCCTTGGCGGCAGCCCCGTACCGGCGTATTACCAGATTGCCTATCCGGAAGACATGGGCGTCTGGGGTGTGAGCTTCGCAACCAATATCGGTGCTGTCGCAGTGTCCGGTGAAGTCAGCTACAAGCAGGATATGGCTATTGGCGTGAATGGCACAACAGAGTTAATCGGTGGCCTGGGATCTCTTGGCGGCCTCGCTTTTGTTCCTGAAGCCGGTAACGTTGTTGCATGTCTCATACCGCCGCCGGAAGCTTTGGGACAATTTGGTCCGAGAGCATGGGCAGCAGCTTGCGAATTTGCCCAGACAGGTGATGGTCTGGCACAAGGCTGGGATGCCTTCGACGTTACCCAGGCGCAGACCACTGCCATTTACTTCTGGGAACAGGGTCTGGGCTCCCAACGCGTCACGCTGGTTGGTGAGGTAGCCTGGATAGGCGTTAGTAATCTGCCGCCAAATTCAGAAATGGTCTACGGACGGAATCCCATTTTCGGTGCGCCGACAAACCTCGGTGGCACGAGTAATGAAGGTTTCGTTACATCCAATTCCTGGGGCTACCGGCTGCGCGCCGTTGCGGACTATCCCAACGTATTTGCAGGGGTTGGTCTCAAACCCAGTATTGCCTGGTCGCATGATGTCAGCGGCACCTCGCCCACGCCCTTCTTTTCAGATGGCCGCAAAGCATTCAGTCTCGGCCTGGGCGCTAACTACCTGACCAAGTACCGGGGTAATATCTCCTACACCTGGTTCAGCGGTGGTGTTGCGAACCCGGCAGCAGACCGGGATTTCTTCTCACTCACACTCTCATTAGATTTCTGATCACGCATTCAGTTAAAGGAGTTATTTGATATGAAACATATTTATATAAAAGCTGCAATTTGTGCAGCACTGGCGCTGAGCGTGACCACCGCGATCGCCAAGGTACCAGAATCGGAACTGGCACGACTGGACAGCGACCTGACCCCGATGGGCTCGGAAAGGGCCGGCAACGAAGCAGGCACCATTCCGGAATGGACCGGCGGACTCACCACGGCGCCGGCGGGCTACACCCCTGGCGACCACCTGGTGGATCCTTTCCCGGATGACCAGCCGCTGTTTACCATTACTGCGGGTAACGTCGATGAGTATGCTGCTAACCTCTCACCAGGCCAGGTCGCGTTGTTCAATAAGTATCCCGAAACTTACAAGATGAATGTATACCAAACCCGGCGAACGGTCGCCCTTCCTGAAGATATCTACGCGACAATTCGCCAGAATGGTCTCACTGCCGAACTTGTGAACGACGGCAACGGCGCGGCTAACTTCAAAAGTGCTCAGGCCTTTCCAATTCCACAAAACGTATATGAGGTCTTGTGGAATCACCTGACACGCTATCGTGGCGGGACAGCAGAACGAACCTACGTACAGGTTCCCGTTCAGCCTAACGGAGCATTTGTTCCGGTCAGAATCACAGACACCATGACCTGGCCGGATTTTCTGGAGGGCGGTAGGGACCCGGTAAAAGACCGTAATGTACTGCTTTATTTCACTTACGCTATCAGTTCACCGCCACAACTAACGGGTACAGTGCTGCTCGTGCATGAAACCCTGGATCAGGTCAAGGATACCAGGCGGGCGTGGTTGTACAATGCTGGACAGAGACGTGTACGCAGGGCGCCGCAGGTTGCCTATGGTGGCCCCGGTTCGGGTTCAGACGGAATGCGGACTGCCGATGATTTCGATATGTTCAATGGTGCGCCGGACCGCTATGACTGGAAGCTCGTAGGTAAGAAGGAACTTTACATTC
>JAJRUY010000019.1 GCA_024277555.1 Gammaproteobacteria bacterium
GGAACCATTTGGCACGATAGACTTTGGCCAGGTTGTCCTGCTTGAACAGATACTTCCCCTTCTTTTTGCGCCACAGTTTCCGGTTGCTGTCCAGCGCACCGGCAGGGACAATGATATAGGGAAAAGGGGTCAGTACCCATAAATACTGAATGATGCTGTTATCACTAGCATTATTCAGGGCAGAGACGCTTTCATGCCGCGCAAGCCGCGCTTTTTTCTACCGGACGTACCTGTGCATATGGTCATGCGGGGTAACAGTCGCCAGGTCATCTTTGCAGAAGCGGATGACTATCACGCTTATCTTGGCTGGCTCAAGGAAGCGGCAGACACCCACAACTGCCAAATCCATGCCTATGTTCTGATGAGCAATCACATCCATCTGTTGCTCAGCGCCAGCAATCCAAATAACTTGTCGAAATTACCGCAGCACGTAGGCAGAAGATATGTACCCTTTTTCAATCACAAGTATGGACGCAGCGGCACATTGTGGGAGGGATGATTCAAGGCGAGCAGCATCGACAGTGAACGATACCTGTTAACTTGCTATCGGTACATCGAACTCAACCCGGTGCGTGCGAACATGGTGGAAAGCCCCGGCGACTATCCCTGGTCAAGTCATGGGGCAAATGCTGCTGCGGCAAGCAACCCGATCGTGACGCCGCACCCACTGTATCTGGCCTTGGGCAAAAACAGCAGACAGCGGGCAAGCCGCTACCGGGAAAGCTTCAGGGAAGTGCTTGATGGGGAACAGATCAATGAAATACGGGCATCAGTACAAACAGGCACGCCATTGGGAAATACATGTTTCAAGAGTGAAATTGAACAGTTACTTGGCGTGAAAGTCGGACAAGCGCGGCGGGGTCGGCCGAGCAAGAGAAAAGTCGTGGTGGGATAGCTGTTAAGGGTACTGACCCCTTTTCCCGCTTTTCCCCTATTTGCAGCGCTAACCCGCATGTTTCACCGGAATCCGGTAAAGCGATAGAAATCTGTCAATACATCCGGTGCCGGAACAGCCACCCTGCTGCCGCCAGGGACACCACGCCGATAATGGCCATGGGCCAGTATTGATCCATGAGCAGGGCGTAGCCGTCGCCTTCCAGAAACACTCCGCGCACGATCACCAGGAAATAGCGCAGGGGATCCAGATAGGTTAGATACTGCACCGCTTCGGGCATGTTGGCGATGGGGGTGGCAAAGCCGGAGAGAATCACCGCCGGCACCAGGAACAGGAAGGCACCCAGCACCGCCTGCTGCTGGGTGACGGAGATGGCGGAGATCATCAGCCCCACGCCCACGGCGGAGAACAGGAACAACAGCAGCCCCAGATACAGGGCGCCTATCTCGCCGCGCAGGGGGATGTCGAACCAGAGCATGGCCACCACGATGATAAAGGTGGCTTCGATGATGCCGATTACCAGCCCCGGAATGGATTTGCCGATGAGGATGGCGGTGGGACGCAGCGGCGTCACCAGCAGTTGGTCGAAAGTGCCCTGTTCGCGCTCCCGCGCCACGGAAAGGGCAGTGACCACCAGGGTGACCACCAGGGTCAGCAGGCCGACGATGCCGGGAATGATGAACCAGTGGGAGTCCAGATCCTCGTTGTACCAGGCGCGCATGCTCAGTTTCACCGGCGGCCCGGTTTGCCCCTGGGCGGCTGCCAGGTGCTGGTTGTAGTCCAGTACGATGCTGCGCAGGTAGTTGAGGGCGAGCAAGGCGGTATTGGAGTTGCGCCCGTCGAGTATCACCTGCAGATCTGCAGTCTGCCCTTGGGCGAGGTGAGCGCTGAAACGGGGGCCGATATGCAGCACCAGCAGCACTTCCTTGTTATCGACCAGGGGTGGAATTTGCGCATCATGATCCAGGTGGCTGATGACCTGGAAATGGGGTGAGCCTTCGATACGGCTGACCAGCTCCCGTCCTGCCGCGCCGCTGTCCTGGTTGTAGATGGCCACGGGCACATGATCGAGATCGAAACTGGCCGCATAGCCGAAGATGATCAGCTGCATGATGGGCGGGCCGATGAGGACGAAGCGGCTGCGCGGATCACGCAACAGCGCCAGAAATTCCTTCCATGCCAGAGCCAGTATATGTCGCAGCATTTTCAGTCCAGCCTCTTGTATGCTTTCTTGCGCACGATCACGGTCAGAATCACCAGCATGATGGCCATGGCTCCCATGTTTGCCCAGTAGACCGGCCATACATCTCCGGCCAGGAACAGGCTTTGCAGAATCGACACCAGATAACGGGCGGGAACTGTGAGGGTGACGATCTGTATCGCCTGGGGCATGGAGTGAATGTCAAAGATAAATCCGGAGAGGATGAAAGCGGGCAGAAAGGTGACGATGATGGCGATCTGCCCGGCCACGAACTGGTTCTTCGAGACAATGGAGATCAGCAGCCCCAGAGCCAGGGCCACCAACATGAACAGGGCGCTGGCGCCGACCAGGGCGGGGAAGGATCCGCGGAAAGGCACCTCGAACTGCCACACGGCCAGGGCCACGGTAAACAGCATGCCGCCCATGCCCAGGAGGAAATAGGGAATCAGCTTGCCGATGAGCATCTCCTGCATGTTCAGGGGCGTGACCATGA
>JAJRUY010000020.1 GCA_024277555.1 Gammaproteobacteria bacterium
CTAGGGGTTATTGCTGTATCGGGAATGATTGTCCTTGCGGGCTGTACGGATCCTTCTGATCCGAATCGAAAAACCAAAACCGGTGCAATTGTCGGAGCTGTAGCCGGGGCTGTCATCGGGCACCAGCTAGACCACAAGAGCGGGGCCTATGTGGGGGCGGCTCTGGGCGCGCTTGCAGGCAGCGGTGTTGGATATTACATGGACGAGCAGCAAAGGGAACTGGAAGAACAGTTGGCCCGGGAGCAGCGGGAACATGAACTGGAAATTCAGCGCATGCAAGATGACAGCCTGAAGCTGACGCTGGACAGCGAGGTTTCTTTCGATTTTGACAGCGCCGTCATCAAACACGGATTTCAGGGAACCCTGGGCAAGCTTGCCAGCATTATCCAGAAGTATGACAAGACCGTCATTCACGTGGTCGGGCATACGGATAGCGTTGGTTCGGATGAGTACAACCAGCGGCTTTCCGAGCGCCGCGCCCGGGCGGTAGGTGAATACCTCATGCGTCAGGGAGTGCAGGCGTCCAGAGTGCAGATGGAAGGGCGAGGTGAAACCCAGCCCCGGGCCAGCAATGCCACAGAGGCAGGGCGACAGCTCAACCGGCGGGTGGAGATCTATTTGAAGCCGATTGTCGAAGGGCAGGAAAACCGTGCCTATGAGCGTCCTGCCGCCGATGCTCCCGGCACTCCTTCTCGATATTACTGAATAACCCGCATTTCTCACCGGGCCGGAAGCCCGTTATGGAAAAAAATTGATGATTAAGTCTGTTACCAATAGGGTACCTCGAAAAATCGTCATTCCGGCGGAAGCCGGAATCCATAACTTGCTGATTTATCTGGACCCCGGCTTTCGCCGGGGTGACGAAAACGAATTATTCGAGGTTCCCAATAATCAGATAATTGCCAATATCTTCACCCTGTCCTGTTCGGGTTTCCGCCCAATCTGGCGGCGCAGTTTGCCTGATCGACCGGAATTCCCGACCCCCGGTGAGAAAAGCGGGATAATGACTTTGGAAAGTTTTGAGTTGGAGATATAGAGGCATGGGGTTGTATCGCTACGGGCGGATAAAGCCCTCTGAAATAACAGATCGGCAAGTCTGGCTGAAGCGTCGGCAGCTGATAAAGGCAGGCATGGCGGCTGGCGCCGGACTGTTGCTGGGTGGCATGAACGGACAGGCTGTGGCTGCCCTTGCCGGGCCAGGGAAAAACCGGAAAATTTCTTTGGCGGGAGAAAGCACTTATGGCAGTGATCTTGTGCCAACGGAATATGAGCACATCACCACCTACAACAATTTCTATGAACTTGGCTACGGAAAGGAAGCTCCGGCGGAAAATGCCGCCGCACTCAAAACCCGCCCCTGGAGTATCAAGGTGTCGGGAGAGTGCGCCAGGCCTGGCGTCATGGATATAGAGGATATTCTGAAGCTGGATCAGGAGGAGCGTATTTATCGCTTTCGTTGTGTGGAGGCCTGGGCGATGGTGGTGCCTTGGGCGGGCTTTCCCCTTGGGGCGTTTCTGAAGCGTTTTCAACCCACATCAAAGGCAAAATATGTGGAGTTTGAGACCCTTTACGATCCGCAGCATTTGCCCGGACAGAAGCGCACGGTGCTGGACTGGCCCTACCGTGAAGGTTTGCGTATCGATGAGGCCATACATCCTCTGGCGTTCATGGCTACCGGGCTGTATGGCGAAGTATTACCGGGGCAGAATGGTGCGCCCCTGCGTCTGGTGGTTCCCTGGAAATACGGCTTCAAGAATATTAAATCCATCGTATCCATCCGCTTTGTCGAGAAGCAGCCAGTGAACAGCTGGCAGGCCACTGCTGCAAATGAATATGGTTTCTATGCCAATGTGAATCCGGATGTGCCTCATCCCCGCTGGAGTCAGAAGCGCCATCGTGTTCTGGGCAAGGGGGTCTTTGGCAGCAAGGAAGATACCTTGTTGTTCAATGGTTATGCACAAGAGGTGGCCGGCCTGTACTCAGGGATGGATCTGCGCAAGTATTTCTGATGATACAGTGGCGGATAACGGTTTTTCTGCTTTCCTTGTTGCCATTGGCAGCCATGATCTGGGGAGCTTTTCATGGCAATCTGGGTGCGAATCCGGTTGAGGCTCTCAGCCACGAAAGCGGGAGCTGGGCCTTGCGTTTCCTGCTTGTCACGCTGGCCATAACGCCCTTGCGTCGCCTCACGGGCTGGCGCAGGTTGGGGCTATTGCGCCGTATGCTGGGGCTGTTCAGTTTTTTCTATGCCTGTCTGCATTTTCTGGTTTGGTTGTGGTTGGATCAAGAGTTTGCCTGGGGAAGCATGCTGGCCGATATCGCCATGCGGCCTTACGTTACCGTGGGCTTTTTGTCTTTCCTGATTCTGACTATCCTGGCATTGACTTCGAACATGTTCAGCATGCGCCGCCTCGGGCTGCGCTGGAAAGGCTTGCACCGGCTGGTGTATGCGGCGGCCCTGCTTGCCATCCTGCATTTCATCTGGTTGGTGAAAGTTGATTTGATGCAGCCGCTGATCTATCTGGGGATCTTTGTGTTGCTGATGCTGCTGAGGCTTCCCCGTAATGTGGTGATGAGAAAGCCCCGGCGTATAGTCAAGAAGCAGGTGGTGACATAGCTCAGGCATCAATGCGCCGGTATTTGATGCGATGGGGCTGGTCGGCGGCCTCGCCCAGGCGGCGCTTCCGGTCTGCCTCGTAGTCTTCATAGTTGCCCTCAAACCAGACCACCTTTGAGTCGCCTTCAAAGGCAAGAATGTGGGTGGCGATACGATCCAGGAACCAGCGATCGTGGGAAATGACCACGGAGCAGCCGGGGAAAGTGAGTAGCGCCTCTTCCAGGGCGCGCAGAGTTTCCACATCCAGGTCGTTGGTTGGTTCATCCAGCAGCAATACATTGCCCCCGGAACGCAGCAGCTTTGCCAGATGCACCCGGTTGCGTTCGCCTCCGGAGAGATCACCAACCCGTTTTTGTTGATCCGAGCCACGAAAGTTGAAATGCCCCACATAGGCGCGAGACGGCATTTCAAAGCGCCCGACGATGATAATGTCCTGGCCGTCGGAGATCTCCTCCCATACGGTTTTGTCATCACTGAGGCTGTCGCGACTTTGATCCACATAGGCCATCTGTACCGTTTGCCCGATGCGCAACTCGCCGGAATCGGGTTGCTCCTGCCCGGTAATCATGCGGAACAAGGTGGTTTTTCCAGCACCATTGGGGCCGATGATGCCCACGATGCCGCCTGGCGGAAGGTTGAAGCTGAGGTCTTCGAACAGCAGTCGGTTGCCATAGGATTTGGCCAGCTCTTTGGCTTCGATGACCAGATCCCCCAGGCGCTCGCCGGGGGGAATATAGATCTCATTGGTTTCGTTGCGCTTCTGGAATTCCTGGCTTTGCAATTCGTCGAAACGCTGCAGGCGCGCTTTGGATTTCGCCTGGCGGCCCTTGGGGTTGGAGCGCACCCATTCCAGTTCCTTTTTCATCGCTTTGATGCGGGAGGACTCCTGTTTGGCTTCCTGCTCCAGGCGGGCTTCCTTTTGTTCCAGCCAGGAGGAGTAATTGCCTTCCCAGGGAATGCCGTGGCCGCGATCCAGCTCCAGAATCCAGCCGGCAACATTGTCCAGGAAATAACGGTCATGGGTAACGGCAACCACGGTGCCGCTGTATTCGTGGAGAAAGCGCTCCAGCCAGGCGATGGATTCGGTGTCCAGGTGGTTGGTGGGTTCGTCCAGCAACAGCATGTCCGGCTTGGATAGCAACAGCTTGCACAGTGCCACGCGGCGGCGCTCGCCACCGGACAGCTTGCTTACATCTGCATCCCATGACGGCAGGCGTAGCGCCTCTGCGGCTACCTCCAGCTGGCGTTCCATCTGGTGGCCATCCGCCGCCTGCACGATGTTTTCCAGCTCTGCCTGGCGTTTTGCCAGAGCATCGAAGTCTGCATCAGGTTCGGCATAGGCGGCATACACCTTATCCAATTCATCCATTGCGTCCTTTATTTCACTCAGAGCCTCTTCGATATTGCCGCGAACATCCTTGCTTTCGTCCAGCTGAGGCTCCTGGGGAAGAAAGCCCACACGGATGCCGATTTGTGGACGGGCCTCGCCGTCGAAGTCTTCATCCAGCCCTGCCATGATGCGCAGCAAGGTGGATTTTCCGGATCCGTTCAGACCCAGCATGCCGATTTTTGCTCCGGGGAAAAAGGACAGGGAAATGTCGCGCAAAATAGTGCGTTTGGGCGGCACAGTCTTGCTGACGCGATTCATGGTGAAGATATATTGGGCCATGCTGGGATCTCTTTTTAGGTGAATGGCGTTTATTTTGCTGCAGTATGCAGTTTCGTGGCTTGCAGGGTGTTTTCCAGCAAGGTGGCGATGGTCATCGGGCCTACGCCGCCGGGTACCGGGGTAATCCAGCTTGCTACTTTACTGGCAGAGGCAAAGTCTACATCACCGCAGAGTTTGCCATCTTCCTGACGGTTGATGCCTACATCGATGACTGTGGCTCCAGGCTGTATCCAGTTGCCCTGTACGAAACCGGGCCGGCCTACGGCGGAGACCACGATATCGGCAGCGCGAATCTTGTCGCTGAGGTTTTTGGTGCGGCTGTGGCAAACAGTGATGGTGCAACGCGCCATGAGCAGTTCCAGCGCCATCGGGCGCCCGACGATATTGGATTGCCCGATGATGACGGCGTCCTTGCCCGCCAGTTCCATGCCGGTGTACTCAAGCATGGTCATTATGCCTTTGGGAGTGCAGGGGCGCAGCAAAGGCATGCGCAGAGCCAAGCGGCCAAAATTGTAAGGATGAAATCCATCTACATCCTTGGTTGGCAGGATACGTTCAATGATGGTTTCTTCATCAATCTGATCAGGGAGGGGAAGCTGCACCAGTATCCCGTCGATCTCTTCCCGCCGGTTGAGTTCATCGATCAGAGCGAGGAGACTGGATTCTTTGGTGTCGGGCTCCAGCCGGATGAGTTCGGAAAGGAAACCGACTTCTTCGCAGGCTTTTTGCTTGTTGCGCACATATACCTGGGATGCGGGATCGTCACCCACCAGAATAACCGCCAGCCCGGGAGGGCGCTGCCCGCTGCCAGTAATGACGGTAACTTCCTGCTGTATGGTGTTGCGCAGGTTTGCGGCAATGGCTTTGCCATCAAGGATTTGTGCACTCATGTGTTGATTACCCGGCTCAGGCGCTGCAAAGCGGGGATTTTAACCGTGTCGGGGCGATCTGCCAAAGGGTTTCATGTCATGCGGGCGGCGACAGCTGTGTGGAGGGTAAGGCATTCGCGGAACAGCGGCTGCCCTTTTCCGCCAGAAATGATCAGGCAGGGTTGTTTTCCGTTGGCAATGGCTGCCGCAACATCGACGATCCTGGCGGAATGAGCGAGTCTGTCTGAAAAAGAGGCCGGGTCGGGCAAATATTATTATTGATAATTCTGCTCCAGTTGGTAAACTACGCGGCTTGATTTTTCCGGAACCCTCTGGATGGTTTTTCAGGGGATTTCATGCAGGAGTTCATTATGCGTCAACCATTGGTAGCTGGAAACTGGAAGATGAATGGTTCACTGGCAA
>JAJRUY010000321.1 GCA_024277555.1 Gammaproteobacteria bacterium
ACCATCGCTGCAGTAGGAATACGCACCCTGGCGCCGGAAAACCCGTACACCAGCCCAGACCAGGTGGGCTCATGCCCGACCAACATGACTTCATCGCTGGTATCTGGCAGCTGTTGCAGAAATGCCAGAATCCTGGCGGGAGAAGAGGCGTACAAAACATCAGAGAACTGCAATTCCCCAGGCCACTGCCCCGCCTCCATGGCCAGCTCGGCAGTGGATCTGGCGCGAACCGCTGTTGAAGAAACGATCAATTCGGGTACCTGGGATGAAACGGCAAGCAGCTTTCCCATCTGCCTTGATGCTCTGATTCCACGCTCGGCCAGGGGTCGGGCGTGATCACTGGAAAAACGCGTGTCCCAATCTGACTTGCCATGACGAAAAAGAATCAAGCGCTTCAATATAAATCCCCCCGGCGACCTATGGGTCAGAGAGGCCTGTATTCGTATTTCTGCCCAGCCAGAGAGGCTTCATACATCAAACCGGCCTTGGCGATAGTGAATGTTGCCATGCCCTTGTTGTAGCCGGAGCCTTTGGTAGTGGCATCATGCTTTCCGCCGCTTATGCCCGTAGAACTGCCGGCAGTGGAAGCAGTTGCAGATGCTCCTGCCGTAATCGCCACCGCCCTGGCATTGGCGCTGAACTCGAAATTACCACTGGTAAATTCATTAAAGGCGCGCTGATCCTGGAAAAAAATGATCTGGGTATAGGCTTCACCGCCCAACTGAAAACCCACACTGACCTGCGTCATAGTGGCATTGCCCACATGTCGGCCTTGTGCATACACACAACCTTTTCCGTACGCGCCACCCACGCCGATGGCGCCCTTTCCTACATTAGGGAAAATTACATAGCCATAACTATGGTTAAAGAACTCGGCGCTGGCACCCGCTTTCTTGAACAGCGCAACCGCATCCTGGCAATCATCCGCCCACGCCTGGCTTACAGGAAAAACCAGCAGTAACAAGGCCACAAGAGTTGCTCGTACTTTCGTTGCTGTCATCTGAAAAACTCCATCATTCATGGTGGGAAAGGCTGTCCTCGAATCCGGAACCGAGAAGAATATCGAAGATCATTAATAAGACAAATCCATCCTGGCAAAATTCCATATGACAAACGAATACGCCAATCGGCTGCCGCTATGCCATGGATTGATAGTACAGGTTTTGCGGATGCCGGGCTTCAGCGAAGAAATACCAGCGCTCCGCCATCAGGCCAAGATATTGCACTGCAAAGGCGGCCACGGGCAGGTAGGGTGACGCCAGCCAGTAAGATGCGCCCAGCAACAACACCGGCAATACGAAAACCATACCCAGGAAGAACCAATACACCAGACGCAAGGTGTTTTCCGATGCGCCGTGAAAGAACTCTCTGGTATTGAACGAGCCACCCATGAACCCCTGGGTGTTCTGCACGATCCCTTTATGGCGGATGCCAATCGCCGTCTGCAGGGTGCTCTTGTGAACCAGATGCGAGTTGCGCCGCAACGACAAGCTGCGGCTCACCGCCGCCATAACAGTAAACACCACCGCCCAGGAACTATAAAAGCCCACCAGATCCACCCCTTTCCATGCAGAAAAGGCCGCCGCCAGCATGAATCCGGAAGCCAGGCCAAACAGGGTAAAGTTGATCACAGTAAGGGGGCTGTGCCATTCCTCGATGAACTTGATGCCCGCGTAGATCATTGCGGTACAGATGTACAGGGCAAACGCCGCAACAGCTCCCAGTATGCCCAGAAGCAGGCTGGCATCCACTTCGATTACATCCTGCAGCACAAACAGGGAGCCGGTAAGACCGGAATAGTGTACCGCAGCATAGGCTGCAACCAGGAGCATGAACAGCGGAAGAACGATAACTTCCCTGGAGAGCCAGGAAGTACGCCAGCGGGCGGCAGAACGCCAGGCGCGTTCGGGGTGCCCCAAATGAAAAAATGACGCCAGCAATCCAACCACCAGAAACAGCAGGCTCAAGAACGAACCAGTGGCGTAAAAAGACAGACTGTCCTGAGGCTGCAGCAAGTTTGCCAGGGAATACAGCTGTCCGGTCACCAACGCCAGGAACAATCCCTGACCCGCTCCGATCAATGTAGTAAGAAAGATTACTGAAAAGGCTGGATGCATGAATATCTCCGAATCAGAAGGACACGTCGTCCAGAGTCTCGCCTTCTGCCGCCGGCAGGGGAGCTTCCTTGCGCAGGGGATTGTCTGCTCTTTCCAGTTCGTCCTCAAAAATCTGAATGCAGGTCTTGCGCCGGGGCAGATAGTGATTGGCGGGTTGGGTGCCCCACTCCGGCATTAGCTGATAACCCCCCTGCTCACGAATGGCCATGGAGACCTCTGAATCCGGATCGTGTACATCGCCAAACAGACGGGCGCTGGTGGGACAGGCCAGTACGCAGGCGGGTTTGCGCTCAGCTTCCGGCAGGGCATCATTGGAAATGCGGTCAATACACAGGGTGCATTTTTTCATCACCTTCTGATATTCATCCAGTTCACGCATACCATAGGGGCAGGCCCAGGAACAATATTTGCAGCCGATACATTTGTCGTAGTCCACCAGCACCACACCATTGTCCTTGCGCTTGTAGGAGGCTCCGGTGGGGCATACCGGCACACAAGGAGGCTCTTCGCAGTGCAGGCAGCTCTTGGGAAAATGCACGGTTTCGGTTTTTGGGAACTCTCCCACCTCGAAGGTCTGCACGCGGTTGAAGAAGGTTCCGGTAGGATCCCTGTCATAAGGGCGGTGATCCGTGAGGGGGCCGGCCCACCCGGAGGTATTCCATTCCTTGCAGGAAGTAACACAGGCATGACAGCCCACACACACGTTCAAGTCAATTACCAGTGCCAGCTGCGTCATTTGGAAATACCCGTCTTGTTGCGGAACACACCGGCAAAATAGGCCTGCCAGCGCCCCTTGCGCAGCTGCTGTCCCGGCACCGCAGGCTGGTGTACAAACTGGGGAGAGGTAATTTTCGGCTCATCCGCACCCGCCTTGTACACCCTGACCCGCACATCAAACCATGCTGCCTGGCCGGTAACAGGATCGGAGTTGGACATATGCTCTCCCGCCTCACAGGCAGACAATTCTTCGGAAATAAGATGATTGAGCAAGAAGCCCTTTTGCGATTCATTGGCCCTGGGAGTCAACCCCCAAGAGCCAGCTGCCTTGCCTATGGCATTCCAGGTCCAGACCGTACCCGGCTCCACTGCATTGGAAAAACGCGCCATGCAGCGCACCTTGCCGTGGGGGGATTCCACCCACACCCAGTCACCATCATGAAAACCGTTGACCTTGCCCAGACGCGGGTTCACGAACAGGTAGTTATGGGTGTGAATCTGGCGCAGCCAGGCATTCTGGCTGTCCCAGGAGTGATACATGGCCATGGGTCGCTGGGTAAGCGCATTCAGAGGATAGGCATGGGTATCGACCAGCCGTGACTCCAGGGTTTCATGGTAGAAAGGCAAGGGGTCAAAATACATTTCCACCCGCTTGCGCAAACGCTCTGGCGGCTGCTTGCCGGGGCGCTTGCCCTGAGCCGCCAGACGAAATTTCTGTAACACCTCTGAATACAGATGCACGGTGATGGGCTCGGCATAACGGGTCATGGCGTGAGCCCGCGCCCACTCCAGATAGCCCTTGTTCCAGTTGCGCATGTACTGATAGGAGCGTGGCAGCTTATAGTGGAAAACGCAGTTGTTCTTGGCGTACATCTCCCACTGGCGCGGATTGGGCTCTCCCTTGAGAAACTTCTCACCACCCTTGCCCCGCCAGCCAGCGAGAAAGCCAATTCCGGAACCCGGCGAGGTTTCAAAGTTGACCACGAAATCCGGATAGTCGCGGAATTTGCGCTTGCCTTCTTCATCCACGAAAGCCGGCAGCTTCAGGCGGCTGCCTATTTCGATGAGCACTTCCTGGAAGGGCTTGCACTCTCCCCGGGGAGGCACCACCGGGATACGCACGGAATCCACCGGGCCGTCATACTCGGAAATCGGTCGATCCAGCATGGACATGGCGTCATGGCGCTCCAGATAGGTGGTATCCGGCAGCACCAAATCGGCAAAGGCCACGGTTTCCGACTGGAAGGCATCAGCCACGATCAGAAAAGGAATCTTGTACTCGCCATTCTCATCCCGATCCACCAGCATCTCCCGCACCCGACTGGTGTTCATGGAGGAATTCCAGGCCATATTGGCCATGAAAATCAGCAGAGTATCGATCTTGTACGGATCACCGCGCCAGGCATTGGTAATGGCATTGTGCATGAGACCATGTACCGACAGGGGATATTCCCAGGAGAACGCCTTGTCCAGGCGCACTGCCTCCCCCTCCTCATCCACGAACAGGTCATCGGGGTCTGCCGGCCATCCCAGGGGCATGCCGTTGAGAGGGGTTTCCGGCTGCACATCTTCCGGGCCTTTCGGCGGCTTGGGGCAAGGAGGTATGGGACGGGGAAATGGCGCCTTGTGGCGGAAACCACCCGGGCGGTCAATGGTTCCCAACAATGTCATGAGGATGCCCAGGGCGCGGATGCTGTGAAAGCCATTGGAATGCGCCGCCAGCCCGCGCATGGCATGAAATGCCACAGGATTGCCCTTCACCGTATCATGATCATTGTCCCAGCAGTCTGTCCACTGGATCGGCAGCTCGATGGTCTGATCCCGGGCGGTAACGCCCATTTCATGAGCCAGGCGACGGATGGTTTCTGCAGGAATACCCGTGATATCTTCCGCCCATTCCGGGGTGTAATTCTCCACCCGTTCTTTCAACAACTGGAAAGATGGCTTTACCGGCGTGCCGTCCTCCAGCCTGAAATCGCCCAGCAGGCGGGGATCACAGCCGGGAGTGTGGGTGCCAACGGCGGCATCCAGATCACGATCCCACCACAGCTTGTTTTGCGGGTCGAAACAACCTTCCTCGACAGGCTTTTCCACCCGTTTAAACAGGCCATGATCCTCACGTTCCGGGTCATCTATAACCAGCTCTGCGGCATTGGAATAACGCACCAGGAAATCACGATCAAACAGACCCTGGTGTATCAACTCCCGGATGATGGCCAGAATCAGCGCACCGTCTGTGCCAGGCTTGATCGGCACCCATTCATCGGCAATAGCGGAATAACCTGTGCGGATGGGATTGATGGAAATAAAGCGCCCGCCCCGGCGCTTGAATTTGGACAGCTCCACCTTCATGGGATTGGAGTGATGGTCTTCCGCCGTGCCGATCATCACGAACAGCTTCGCCCGCTCCAGATCCGGCCCGCCGAATTCCCAAAAAGAACCACCAATAGTATAGATCAACCCCGCCGCCATGTTGACCGAGCAAAAACCGCCATGCGCGGCATAGTTGGGAGTGCCAAACTGCTTGGCGAACAAGCCGGTAAGCGCCTGCATCTGATCCCGCCCGGTAAACAGGGCGAATTTTTTCGGGTCAGTCTTGCGGATTTTCCCCAGGCGCTCCTCCATGATTTCGAAAGCCCGATCCCAGGAGATTTCCTCGAATTTCGACTCTCCCCGTTTGGCATCCGCCTTGCGCAGCAAAGGCTTGGTAAGACGCGCCGGCGAATACTGCTTCATGATGCCGGAAGCGCCCTTGGCGCAAATCACCCCCTTGTTCAAGGGGTGATCCGGGTTACCTTCGATATGGCGAATCTCCCCATCCCGCAAAGTCACCCGTATGCCACAACGGCAGGCGCACATATAGCAGGTAGTGTTTTTGACCTCTACCCGCCCCATATCCTGATCGTTGTAATCCATGGGATCCAGCATGTTTCAAGTCCGTTAATATAAAAGTCAGCGCAATAATTAGCAAAGTATAATATTCGCCGGGACTAATGTATACCGACACCGAACCGGTATCGGCAAGAAATTTCGGCAGGATTCCTGAGGGAAACTCCACTTTGAATGTGATGAAAACATGGTGAGGAACATTATTCCCAAAGATCTATTCAGCAAAAAAATCAATTTCTTCTGCTTCCGGAGGGTTGCCATCGAACACCAGGTGGTGGCGCCGCTGCAGATAGGAATCCCGCATGAAGCTGTAAGGATCCAGGGCAGCAGATTGCAAGATACGACTTGCCTTGAGCAAATCCGCCCTGCGATCAACATAGCGAACGCCCCACAAAGACCAGCTGACAGCAGCGTCATCAATTCCAACAAAGATGGGGTTGACTACCCAATCACCGGCAACGCCCACAGCATCACGCATGCTGCTGGGGCCCAGCACTGGCAATACCAGATAGGGGCCGCTGGGAAACCCCCATTTACCCAGGGTCTGCCCAAAATCCTCCTCGTGTTTTTCCAGTCCCATGCTGGTGGCAACATCCAGGAACCCGAGAATTCCGATAGTGCTGTTGACGCCAAAGCGTCCGGCATCAGACAAGGCATCACCAAATTTGAGCTGCAGCAGGTTGTTCAGCGCAATCTGCACGTCATTGAGGTTGGCGAAAAAACGTGTAATCCCGCGATCAACCGGTGCCGGGGTAACAGCCTGATAGCCTCGCGCCAGTGGTTTGGCCACATACTTATCGAGCTTTTCATTGAAAATGTACATGGGGCGGTTAAACGCTTCCCAGGGATCATCTTCCACCACACCGCTGGTGGCGCAGCCGGAAACCAGCAGCGCCAGTGCGGCTACCCACAGCCAGTTGAACTGGCGACCTTCAATCATTGACATGACAGTGATCTCATTGCTTTCCCTATGGCGACTTAGGGCATCTCAAAAATCATCATTCCGATGCACGGCTCCAAGGATGGAGTCGTGCATCGGTGTGACGAAAATCGAACTTTTCGAGCTGCCCTTTAATAACTCAGGCCAAAAATTGTATCAGTAAACCACTTTGCCAAAGCACAAAAATCCCGGAAACTAGCCCGGATGTTTCACCTGGAAGTCCGATGATTGTGCCGAGATTGTTGTTCAGAGACGAATTTCTGATCGAATCAATAGCCCAAGCTATTGATGAGTGAAGAAATATCGTCTCTGGGCAACAAGGTCGGTGCAAGGGCGGACTTAACAAATACCTGGTAACATATTGCACTTTGCTAATATGGATGTAATGGTTAATAAAAACAGCATCTTAATGTTGTTATTTCAGTGTCCAGGTGAAATATCCGGGCTAGATTCTTTCACCAAATCCGTGAGCATGCTTTATCCTTCGCCAATGGCCCCAGACAAATCTCCTCAAACTATCAACCAGCGCTTCCGCGGCTTTCTTCCCGTGGTCGTGGATGTAGAGACCGC
>JAJRUY010000322.1 GCA_024277555.1 Gammaproteobacteria bacterium
ATCGCCAGCACCACCAGCAATTCAAGCAGGGTGAAACCTGCGTTACTACGATATATCTTGGTTTTCATACTACTTTTTTTCTCCATTTACATTTCACCTGCAGGGCATCTCGAAAAATCATGCTTCTGCGCACGAATCCATGGATGGATGTAGGGCAATGCAGGAGCAATTGCCGAGTCCGGAATCCATCGTCACCGGGTTGTCTTGACTCCAACTATCGCCAGAGTAACGAAAATTGAATTGTTCAAGACTCTCTGTATCTGCCATTCCCGGCTCCTACATGGCCAGGTCATTGGCGCCGAGGATGGCCAGCATGATGGACATGATAATACCGGCGACAATCAGCCCCAGACCAACGATCAGCGCCGGTTCGAGGAGGGTCAGCAGGCGCTTCACGCTGGCGCGCACTTCGCCATCAAATACATCCGCCACTTTGTTGAGCATGGGTTCCAGGTCACCGGATTCCTCTCCCACCTTGATCATCTGCAGCGCCAGGGGGGGAAGTATACCCTTTTCAATCAGGGGATCAGCCAGTCCTTTGCCGCGTTTGAGACTGTCTGCCGCTTCTGCAATGGTTTCAGCCACCACCGTGTTGCCTATGACATCTTTTACCAGATTTAGTGCCGCCAGCAATGGCAGGCCATTGTGCAGCAGGGTGGCCAGGGTGCGGGTGAAGCGCGCTGTCTCCACCTTGGCGATAAGATCCCCCAGCAGCGGCCAGCCCAGCAGGCGCTTGTCCCAGCGCCTTTTGACCTCCGTCCGGGCAAAATGCCTGCTGGCGAAAGCGGTGCCGAGAAAGATGCCCGCAAGAATCGCCCACCAGTAGTTGGTCAGGGTATCGCCGATGTTCACCACGATCTGCGTGGGCAGGGGCAGTGCCTTGCCCATATCCGCAAACATTTGGCTGAATTGCGGCACCACGCCCACCAGCAAACCAATCACGGACAAGCCTGCCACGGTAAGCAATATGGTGGGATACACCAGGGCCGAGCGCACGCTTTCCCGCAGATCCTGGGAGCGTTCGAGATAGTCGGTCAGGCGCTGCAATACGCTGTGCAACACGCCGCCTGCTTCTCCCGCCTTGATCATGCTGATGTACAGGGGCGTAAAGGTCTTGCCCTGGGCCTCCAGGGCGGAAGACAGGGTGTCGCCGCCCTGCACTTTTTCACGAATGCTTTCAATGCTGCGCACCAGGGCTTCATCATCGGACAGCTCTGCAAGGATCTGCAGGGCGCGATCCAGAGTCATGCCTGCTTCCAGGAGGGTAGCCAGTTCACGGGTGAAATGCAGGATCTGCTCCTGATTCACCTTGGGTTTGCTGCGTTTGAACAGGCCCTTGAGCCCGCTACCGGCGCGGCCGGTACGGATGGGCATGAGGCCATCCTGCTGCAACTGACGCACCAAGGCGGCTTCGTCTGCAGCTTCCAGCTCCCCTTCCTCTACTTCTCCGTTGGCGCGCACCGCCTTGTAGCTGAACAAGGGCATCAGTCTTCAGCAACCCGTGCGACTTCTTCCAGAGTAGTCAGGCCGCTAACGGATTTTTGCAGGCCATCACGGCGCAGGGTGTCCATGCCATCCTCGATGGCTGCCTGCTGAATTTCTCCGGCATTGGCGTGGCGCATGATCAGCTTCCGGATCTCATCGTTCATCACCAGCACCTCCGTCAGGGACAGGCGGCCAAAGTAACCGCTGCCACCACATTCCTCGCAACCAACAGGGCGGTACAGGGTAACCGCCTTGCCATTTTCGCTGAATTCGTCCAGATTCAGTTCATCTACCAGCTCGGGCAGGGGTGTGTAGGGCTCGGCGCAGTGCCGGCACAGACGCCGCACCAGGCGTTGGGCGAGAATACCGTTGATGGTGGAAGTGATCAGATAGTCATCCACGCCCATATCCAGCAGCCGGGTGATGCCGCCTGCCGCATCATTGGTATGCAGGGTGGACAGCACCAGATGCCCGGTGAGCGCGGACTGCACTGCGATGCGAGCGGTTTCCAGATCCCGCATCTCCCCCACCATGATGATGTCCGGATCCTGACGCACGATGGAGCGCAGGGCGCTGGAGAAGGTGAGGTCGATCTGCGGCTTGACCTGGATCTGGTTGATGCCCGCCACCTGGTATTCCACCGGGTCTTCCACGGTGATGATCTTCTTTTCCGCCGTGTTCAGGCGGCTCAGGGCGGTGTACAGGGTGGTGGACTTGCCGCTGCCCGTGGGGCCGGTGACCAGCACGATGCCATGAGGCATGTCCAGAATACGCTTGAAGCGCGCCAGCGGCTCACCATCGAAGCCCAGGGCGCCGAAATCGAATTTCACGCTCTCCTTGTCCAGCAGGCGGATCACCACGCTTTCGCCGAACATGGTGGGCACGGTAGAGACCCGCAGATCCAGTTCCTTGCCCTGCACTCGCAGGCTGATGCGCCCGTCCTGGGGCAGGCGCCGCTCGGCGATATTCAGTTTGGCCATGAGCTTGATGCGGGAAATGATGGCGGCTGTGGAATGGGCCGGGGGCGCTTCACTTTCGGTGAGTACGCCATCGATGCGGTAGCGCACCTTGAGTTGTCCCTCGAAGGGTTCCACATGGATGTCCGAGGCGCGGGATTCCACCGCCCGCTGCACAATCAGATTCACCAGGCGGATCACCGGCGCTTCACTGGCCAGATCCTTGAGGGTTTCCACATCGGCTTCGCCCTCGTCCCCCTCTCCCAGGCCTTCGAGGATTTCCCCCATGGCGGAGCGACCAGCGCCGTAGAGTTTCTCTATGGCGTTATCGATATCCACTGGCAGGGCAACCACTGGCTGAACTTCGTGGCCACTGGCAGCTTCCATGGCGCTGATGGCGAATTCATCGCCTGGATCAGCCATGGCCAGATATAAACGCTCATCTTCCATGTAAAGAGGCAATACCCGGGATTCCTTGAGAAAACGCTGGGACACAGCATCTTCCAGCAGCGGCACGTCTGGAAATGCTTCGCTGTCGATGATTTCCAGATCCAGTTCCTGGGCAAACAGCTGGGCCAGATCCCGCTCGGAAACCAGCCCCAGTTTGTGCGCCATATTCCATACGGAAACACCGCTTTCGGTCGCCAGCCTTGCGGCGCGGGAATAGTCCTGGGCAGACAGCTTGCCCGCTGCCTCAAGCACAGCCGCGAGTCGGCTGTCGCCGTCTGCCGTGGCAAGCGTTTCTTGAAGAAATTCTGTCGGTTCTGTATTCATTTATTAACCCGGCATCCAGATAGGTTGCATTCAGCCGCTGTGTACCGATTTGCGGCAAGGCATCGATACACCGCTGTAGTTATTCTACAGCAACTACCGATAACGCAGGCCGCAGATCAGCATGCAGCGGCCGGTACTGTTGAAAAATTGTGTTGTCGTTCTTGGCTCGCGCAATTCCTGAAATCCTGAATGCGACCTACTTGGATGCCGGGTTGATAGCGTCCTGCAGGGCGCACTCCCGTCCGCCAAGCTGATTCGTCCGCTCCGGCACCAATCGGGTCAGCAAGTCACTGAGTTTCCTGCAATCATATGCGTTGCAGGCGGCCTCTGCATCTTCCATGATACGAGTGAGTTCTTCCCAGGGCATGGGCCGGCAACACGCCTGCAATATTTTCTCATGCGCCGTAGGCTGCAGGGATTCCTGTTCGTGGAACAACTCCTCATAGAGTTTTTCACCCGGGCGCAATCCTGTATATTCTATCTCAATATCCTCTCCGGGTTTCTTTCCGGAAAGACGAATCAGCTGTTCCGCCAGATACTGGATACGCACCGGCTGCCCCATATCCAGCACAAAAATCTCGCCACCCTCCCCAAGGACACTGGCCTGCATGATCAACTGGCAGGCTTCCCGGGTGGTCATGAAGTAGCGTTCTATCTCCGGATGGGTGACAGACACGGGGCCTCCCTGTTTGATCTGCTCCCTGAACAGGGGCACCACGCTGCCCGTGGAACCAAGCACGTTACCAAAACGCACGGTAATGAAATTGGTGGAAGAACGGTCATTGAGGTTCTGGCAATAGATTTCCGCCGCCCGCTTGCTCGCGCCCATGACATTGGCCGGGTTCACCGCCTTGTCGGTGGAAATCAGCACGAACTCCCCGGCGCCACAGGCGTCTGCCGCCAGCGCCACATTGCGCGTACCCAGCACGTTGTTGTGCACCGCTTCCCGAACCTGTTCTTCCAGCAGGGGAACATGCTTGTAAGCCGCCGCATGAAACACCACCTGAGGCCGGTAATGATGGAAGATGCGGTCGATGACTTTCCGCTCGGCAATGTCCGCCAGATGCGGAAAGAGCTGCAGCTCGGGAAAGCGCTGGCGCAGCTCCCGCTCCATGCAAAAAAGATTGTATTCACTGTTTTCCACCAGGATCAGATTCTTCAGCGACAGGCTGGCCAGCTGGCGGCACAGTTCCGAGCCAATCGAGCCCCCGGCCCCGGTAATCAGTATCGAGCGTTCAGACAGGCCTTCCTTGATTGCCTGCCAGTCCAGCGCCACCGGGTCGCGCCCGAGAAGATCCTCGATCATCACCTCCCGTAGCTGATCCACACGCACATTGCCAGACATGAGTTCCTTCAGTGGTGGCACAGTGCGAAACGGCAGCCCGGTTTCCTCCACCCTGGCGATAATGCGCTGCATCTGAGACTTGTCGGCAGACGGCACCGCCAGCATCACCAGATCCACCGCCAGCTTGCGGGCGATGCGTGGCAATTTTCTGCAACTGCCCATCACCCGTACGCCATGAATCTCACGCCCACGCTTGTTGGCATCATCATCGACAAAAGCTACGGGCAGATAAGCGCGCTGGGTGTCGCGCAGCAAATCCCGCACCAGCATTTCACCGGCGCTGCCCGCACCCACCACCAGCACCCGCTGGGCGCTTTTGCTGCGCGCCCCCTGGTCCTTGAAAAAGCGGTACACCATACGCGGCAGGCTGAGAAAGATCATCAGCAGAATACCGTACAGCACCGGTACCGAGCGCGGTATCCCGGAGAAATCGCGGGTCAGCCACAACAACAGGGTAATAACAAGCAAGCCACTCAGCACCGACTTGCCGATGCGGATCATGTCCGGCAGAGAAGCAAAACGCCAAACCCCGCGATACAGGCCAAGCAACCAGAACACCGCCGCCTGCACCGGCACCACCAGCAACAGGCTGTTCAGCGCATGCTGCCAGAACCAGTCCGGCACCGCTTCCAGATTGAAGCGCAGGATATAAGCGCCCAGCCACGCCAGGGGAATCATCAACAGGTCATGGAGAAACGCCATGCCGCGGTTGAGCAGCCTGTCAGCCAGTTTTTTCATCCGATGCGTTTTTCTCTCAGGCTGACCCACACAATGATTGCAATATATATCAGAACCCACTGGATCATCATCGCCCATTGGACAGTTGAATCCTGATTCAGTGCCATAGCTGTCGTCAAACCTGCCGCCAACATCAGCACATAAGACCACAGCACGGTGCGGCGGTGCGACCAGCCCATTTGCACCAACCGCTGGTAGATATGCTCACGATGCGCCTGCCAAATCTTCTTGCCCCCCAGCAGACGCTTGAGCAAAGTGTAGCTGGCATCGGCGATAAAAGGGGAAAAGATCAGCACCGCCACCCACAGGGGAAACAGGCCATCCCGATCCGCCCACAGGGAAAATGCGGCGGCAAGAAACCCGAGCACCGGCGAACCTGCATCTCCCATGAAGATCTTTGCCGGAGGAAAGTTGAAAACCAGAAATCCGGCACTGGCGGCAACAACGATCAGGGCAGCCAGCATAAAACCTTCGTCGCCAGCCCGCCATCCCAGCCAGGCCATGGTGGTGAAGCCGAAAACGGCCATGCCGCCGGCAAAGCCATCCATGCCGTCCATGAAATTAAACAGATTGGTCATCCAGAGCACATACAGCACCACCAGGGGCAGCATCAGATAACAGGGCAAAGCCACGGCCAGCCCCGGCAGTTGCAGTTGTTGCGGAACCAGTCCTGCCGCCAGCAAAAAAAACGCCGCCAGCAACTGCACCAGTAGGCGCATCAGGGGAGAAAGATCCACGCGATCATCGATACTACCAACCATTGCCAGCAGCACCACGCCTGCACTCAGCCAGCTCATCATATCACTCCAGGCCACCCCTCCCATGCCGACAGCCACCCCCCAGCCCAACAACAGCGCAAGAACCAGCGCCACACCACCACTACGAGGTGTGGGCTGGTGATGCAAAGAGCGCTCCCCAGGATGGTCCAGTACATGAAACAGGGAGTTAGGCGACGAAAACCGCCAGCACAGCACCGCAGCCGCAACAAAAGCCAGCGCCAAAGCCATCCACATATTCATTGCCTGCTCCTGTTGGAAAAACCGGCACCCTGGCAGCAAAAAAGCCGCCGTTTCCGGCGGCTTTTTTCAAGCACGGAAACATCCATCAATGGATATCATAGCCTCGCTCTTCATGCAGCACGATATCCAGGCCTTCCTGTTCCTGATCCGCATCCACACGCAGCCCACCGGTCATCAGGGCAACCAGCTTCAGAATGCCCCAGGTCACTACCACGGTAAACGCCAGGGTAGCGGCTACGCCAACAAACTGCACCCAGACCTGGCCGCCCATGCTGCTAATGCCATCAGCAAAGCCATAACCGCTGAACACCCCCAGACTGGTGGCGGAGAAAACCCCGGCCAGCACCGTTCCCAGCATGCCGCCAACACCATGCACGGGAAAAACATCCAGCGAATCATCAATCTTGAGCACCCGCTTGAGGTACATGGTGGCCGTAAAGCAAACGCCGCCCGCCAACATTCCGATGATCAAGGCTCCACCGGGACCAACAAAGCCCGATGCCGGGGTAATGGTGCCCAAACCGGCCACCATACCTGTTACCACGCCCAGGGCGCTGGGCTTGCCGAATTTCTTCCATTCTATGAACATCCAGGTCATGGCTCCAGTAGCTGCCGAGATATGGGTCACCAGCATAGCCATGGCCGCATCACCATTGGCAGCCAGGGCACTGCCGCCATTGAAGCCAAACCAGCCGACCCAGAGCATGCAGGCTCCGGTAACCGTCATGGTCATGTTATGCGGTGTAAACGGCGTGGAAGGAAAACCCCGTCTTGGCCCCATGACCAGCGCAGTAACCAGGGCGGCAACACCAGCGGTAATATGCACTACCGTGCCTCCGGCAAAGTCCAGCAGCCCCATTTGCCCCAGCCAGCCACCACCCCATACCCAGTGGGTGATAGGCACATACACCAGCATCAGCCACAAGGCACTGAACAGCAACATGGCGGAAAACTTCATTCGCTCAGCGAAACCACCCACCACCAGAGCCGGGGTAATGATGGCAAAGGTCATTTGAAACAGCATGAACAACGATTCCGGAATGTCCCCGGAAAGGCTTTCCCGCCCGACACCAGCCATCAGCGCCTTGCTGAAATCACCAATAAAGGCATTGCCTTCGCCAAATGCCAGGCTGTACCCTGCAATCAACCACAGGATGGAACTGACCCCGGCAATGGCAAAGCACTGCATGAGTACCGACAGTACGTTCTTGCTGCGCACCAGCCCACCGTAAAACAGCGCCAGGCCAGGCAAGGTCATGAACAGCACCAGCGCCGTGGAAGTGAGAACCCAGGCCGTATTACCTGCATTCAAAGAGACCTCTTCCGCCCATACGGCACCAGTTGTCAGCAACAGCAAGCCCGCAATAATAAACTGCCCAATTCTCATAATTACCCCCAAGCCAAAAAAATAACCCTGCAAATGATACACAAAAAAAAGCCGACGCACCTGAGTGCGCCGGTTCAAATATTACCAAAGGGAGTAAATGTAATGATTCGAAAATCTGTGGGCAGTTCATGACCCACGTTTCTATGACCCCCCCCTCCCAAAAAAAGTTGCAAAATTTTTTGCACAGGGACGTGCTTATGTCGCAAGAGGCCAGGGATGGCCGGAGCGACGCTTGCACAGGGACGTGCTTATGTCGCAAGAGGCCAGGGATGGCCGGAGCAATGCTTGACCCCGGCGAAAGCAGGGGTTCATATAAATCAGTAAGTTATGGATTCCGGCTTCCGCCGGAATGACGATTTTTCGAGGTGCCCTATGCCCTATATAACAAAAGGCCGCCAAATACCGAGAGATATGCTCACCACAAAGCAGTCAATGAGTAGCCAGAAAGAAAAAAGGCTTTCCAATGTTAGCGTCCACTACCATCAAAAAGCCTTATCTATATGGTAGCTAGGGGCAGATTCGAACTGCCGACCCCAGCATTATGAGTGCTGTGCTCTAACCAACTGAGCTACCTAGCCATAGGAAAATCAGGGCGGCAAAGATACTAGGAGCACCCTGAATTGTCAATCAGAAAAATGGA
>JAJRUY010000323.1 GCA_024277555.1 Gammaproteobacteria bacterium
ATTAGCAAAGTACAATATGTTACCGGGTGTTTGTTAAGTCCGCCCTTGCACCGATCTTGTTGCCCAGAGACGATATTTCTTCACTCATCAATAGCTTGGGCTATTGATTCGATCAGAAATTCGCCTCTGAACAACAATCTCAGCACAATCATCGGACTTCCAGGTGAAACATCCGGGTTAAGTTATCCATGACAATGCCGACACCGATGTCATCAGGAACTTTTGATATGAGACAACTTTCAGGGCCAGCCTCATAGACCAGAAAAAAGGGTGAATAAAATCCTATGGGGCACACATCGGCCTTTCAGACATCAGGATAGTCAGGGAGAAACGGAGTGAACAAAACAATATCCTTACCAGAACTAAGAAAAAATGCCCGGGTATGCCTGAGCATTGAATACGAGTTGATACTCAATGGGCAACACTATACCGGACAAACAGGAGATATCAGCCTGGGTGGTGCTTCCCTGAGAGCCAGCACGCCTGAATTGAACATGGATCAGGCGCTCAAAAAAGGGCGGATAGTGTTGACCTTGGGCGAAGATAGCCTGGTCTTCGACTGCATGATCGTTTATGTTGGCAACATGGGGGTTTCGGGTTTTTCCAAAACCGGCATTACCTTCAAAAAGGTATCGGACAAGAACAAACACACACTGTTGAAATATATGATGCGTCATCTTTGACCTTTAGGGGATCTCTAATAATTCGATTTTTGTCTCTCCGGCGAAAGCCGGAGTCCAGTAAATTCAGCGATTTATGGATTCCGGCCTCGGCTCTGGCATCCTGCTTCGCTCTACCTCCATCCTTGGAGTCGTGCGCCGGAATGACGATTTTTCGAGATTACCTTTATTAAGGTGCTTTTCATCATGACACTTTTGTTGTTTTCCTTCTCAACAGCATTTTAGACCAATATAACAGGGAGTAAGGCATTTGGAACTCTATAACGACGGCGACCATATCTGCGTAGTATTTCGGGATTTGGTACAAGGAGAAGCTGTACAGGCCAACCAGTTCTTCATTTATGATCACGACCATGCGGCACTCATCGATCCCGGCGGCGAACTGACCTATACTGCGCTATTCATGGCA
Source organism: Gammaproteobacteria bacterium (assembly GCA_024277555.1). Taxonomy (GTDB): domain Bacteria; phylum Pseudomonadota; class Gammaproteobacteria; order Chromatiales; family Chromatiaceae; genus Thiolapillus. The sequence goes on from JAJRUY010000323.1 coordinate 1,090, forward strand.
CTCAGCGAGTATATCAACGTCAAGACACTGGATTATGTAGTGGCTTCTCATCAGGATCCAGACATCGTCGCTTCCATCAACAAATGGATGATGGGCACCGACTGCAAGGTCGTGGTTCCTGCATTGTGGGAAAAGTTCATACCGCACTTCACCAGGCCGGGAAAAACCGATGGACGGCTGATTCCCATGCCGGATGAAGGCATCAATCTCCGGCTGGGAGATATCTATCTCAAAGCCCTGCCAGCCCACTTCATGCATGCTGAGGGCAATTTCCAGTTCTACGATCCCATCAGCAAGATCCTGTTCTCCGGCGATCTGGGTGCAAATCTTGGCCCTGCGGAAGATCTGGACAAACCGGTAAAGCGGATTGCCGAGATCCTGCCTTATATGGAAGGCTTCCACAAGCGCTATATCAACTGCAACAAGGTTTGCCGCCTGTGGGCGAATATGGTTCGGGATCTGGAGATATCAATGATCGTGCCCCAGCATGGACGGGCATTCAAAGGCAAGGCAATCCCTGAATTTATCAGCTGGATAGAGCAGCTGGAATGCGGTGTGGATTTGATGACCCAGGACAACTATCGCATCCCCTGACCTCCTGTAGATCGCATCCGGCTGCCTTGGTTCACCGGGGATGCACCAGGTAGTCGGGCGTTTCTACAACGCCCTGTATGCGGTCAGATCTGGCTCGCCCAGATGCGCCAGCATACTGGCCCGAGCTGCATCACGCATCTTTATCGCTGCACCCCAATCCGTACTTTCCGGCTGCACTGCAGGAAGCACACTGACGCTCAGCGCCGCCCGATGAGGAAACCAGGAGCGCCCCCGCAGCACCGAACGGGTGCCGCGGATGACTACAGGAACAACGGGCACTCCGGCTTCAGCGGCGACAACAAAGGCGCCCATGTGAAAAGGCAGCAAACCTGGCGCCCGGCTGAGGGTTCCCTCGGGAAAATAAAGCAGGGGCTGTCCAGCCTGTATTGCCTCTTTGCTGCGCTTGGCATCAGCAACGCTTCGTTCCAGGTGAAAGCGTTCGACGAACAAGGCGCCAAGCTTGTTCAGAAAAATACGCGGGATGAGTTGCTGACGCAACTCGGACTTGGCAACAAAAACCAGATCCACAGGCAAAGCTGCCGCCAACACCACGCCATCCATGTAGCTGGCGTGATTGGCTGCAACTACATAAGCATGTTCTGCAGGCAGGTTTTCCTGGCCAACAACCTTCAGGGGGATGCCCAGCAGACGCAACAGCAATCGTGCTGCCCGGCGGATCACCCGCCAACGACGCTCTTTCCCCGGCAGCAAAGCCACCATCAACCAGACCAGGGAAGATAGCGTCCAGAATACCGTATGCGCCCAGGCTGCCCAGGCAAGATCCCTGAACCTGCGCCGCAAATTGCGCCAGCGCGGGCCTAGCGAAGCCAGCGCCAGGCGCACCAGCTGCCAGCCGACTGACTTGGGAACATGCCCCAACTTGCCTTGCTCATACAGATCCCGCACCACAGAGCGGCGCAACTTGCCACTGGAGGTCTTGAGTACCGTATGTGGCGGTGCGAGAATAACCTCATCCGGCGGCATGCCCAGCACATCCGTTGCAGTCTGCATCGCCTGCTTTTGCAGATCTGCCAATACCTGCTTGTCCTGCTCCCGTGATTCCGCCACCAGAATCAGGCGTTCAGTTCCATGCTCCTTGTCCCTGGCGCCAAACAACACCACGCAGCCCTTGCGAATGCCCGGGATATCCCCAACGGCTTCTTCGGTTTCATAGGGATAGAGATTACGCCCCCCGCGGATAATCAAATCCTTGACCCGGCTGGTCAGATACAGATCACCAGCTGCGATGTAACCCAGGTCACCGGTATCCAGCCAGCCATGCCTGAGCAACTCGCGGGTCGCTTCTGCATTGCGGAAATAGCCGCTGGTGGCGGAAGGCCCTTGAAATTCCACATGCCCTTCGCGGCGATCCGGCAACTCTTGACCCGCCGCATCCACAATACGGATCTGATAACCGGGCAAGGGCTGACCACAGGCCACGATCTCCTGGACATCCTCATCATTCGCCTCTGCCGGCAACGCCTCACCCCGGCCCAACAGGGCATCACGCTGCACCCGGTCGATAATGACCTCCCTGCCCGGCGGCGGGAAAGCCAGCCCCACTGCCGCCTCTGCAAGCCCATACACTGGCGCCATACAGTTTTTTGCAAACCCATATCTGGAGAATTGGTCAGTAAAGTTTCTCACCGTGTTGGGGCTTACCGGTTCTGCACCATTGAAAGCCATGCGCCAACTGCTCAAATCAAGGCCCTGAATATCCTCTTCTGCAATCTTGCTCAGGCACAGTTCATAGGCAAAATTGGGAGCCGCAGACAAGCTGCCCCGGTGGCGATGGATGCGCCATAACCAGCGACTCGGGCGGGACAGAAACCCCAGGGGCGACATCAGCACCAAAGGCATGGCGTAATACAAGCTGCCCAGCCAGGCGCCAATCAGCCCCATGTCGTGATACAGGGGAAGCCAGCTGACAAAAACATCATTGGAGGTCGGCTCTATCGCCTCCCCCATGGCGCGAATATTCGCCAGCAGATTGGCATGGGTGAGTACCACCCCCTTGGGTTGGCCGGTGCTGCCAGAAGTATATTGGAGAAATGCCGTATCATCAGGCCGCACTTGCACGGGCACAAACCCGGTATCTGCCTCACATAGTTGAGCAGGGGTAACTACCGTTTTTAGAGAACTCACCTGGGCACGCAGCAAACCCGCCACCACCCGTGCCTCGGGAACAGTTATCAGTAATCGTGACCGGGCATTGTCCAGAATGCGCCCATGCCGGCGCAGATGATCCTCCAGCTGGGATGGACGTGCCGGGGGATAAATCGGCACCGGTATAGCTCCTGCCAGAAGGATGCCAAAAAAGCTGGACAGATAGTCCCGGCTGGTAGGCAGCATGATGGCCACAGTATCTCCCTGGGACAGCCCCTGGTTTTGCAAACCTGTTGCTATAGCCTCGGCACCTTGTAACAGATCCATGTAGCTGATTTGCTCTGGCTCTTCCGATTCCTCATAGAAATAGATATGGGTGCGTTCGGCATGCTCCTGAATATGCCATTGCAACACTTCATTGAGGGTTTCTGCCTTGTAAGGCACACCTGCAAGATTTTCCGCAACGGCCGGTAGTGGAATTCGTTCCCTTTCCTGCGGGGAATCACGGCCACTCGCAGCCTGAATAGCCTGTAACAGATCACGCGGGGTTTCTGCTGTGGACAGAATTCGCTCTGGGAGACCAACCCCAAATTCGCGTTCGATGCGCAACATCAACTCGACCCGCGACAGGCTGTCAAAACCCAAATCACGCTCCAGAATACTATCGATTTCTACCGGTATTGTACGTTGCGATTGGGAAGCCAACTCTTGAGCAAGCGCAGAGATTATTTTCAGCAAACGCAATCCATCTGTTTCGGCTTTTTCCTTTTTGTTCACAGCTGTCTGCATTTTTTTACCTCTTGCCCCCTGTTTAAAGAGGCTCTGATCAAGGCTTCATTAAAGACTAGCGCGAACAAGACAGGGTTGCCATAGATTTGATGACTTTCAAGAAAATATAAACGAATGCAAATGCCCCGCATTTTGATCAGCATTGCCATCTATGGAAAAGCAGGCTTTCATTCATCAATGCCACAGGGGAGAATTGAATCATTGAAAACCAAAAACAGGATTCACCCTCTGGTGGACAACAGAAAATACCTATCCTCTCATCCATCACATCATCTAACCCATGATAAGTATTTCCGGTTCCTGCTAGTTGTTTTTGCTGTTTCTATGCTGATCTCAACTGCTGCGATTGCAGAAAACCAGGTTCAGATAGACACACAAACAGAAACATTAACCGTACTGGATGATGACAAACCAATACTGGTGCTCGATCAAATTTCCATCGGCAGATTTGGCGCCAGGCAAGACAAGAGGGTTGGCGATGGCATGACGCCACTGGGGGAATATCGTGTCATTTCCATCAAACAGAGCAAGCGTTTCCATTTTTTCATCGGGCTGGATTATCCTTCTGTGGCAGACGCAAACAGGGGTTTGGAAAATGGCATCATCACGCCATCACAGGCCAAGGCCATTATTTCCGCTCATGCAAAGGGCAGTCTGCCACCACAAAACACCTCCCTGGGTGGCCATATAGGCTTGCATGGGGTTGGAATGGGTGATCCCGACGTGCATGCGCGCTATAATTGGACGCAAGGATGTATAGCGATTACCAATGCTCAACTGGATCAATTGCTACCTTTGGTTCGGGTTGGCACCCGGGTTGAAATCAGATAGAGGGACAAAACACAGGAGATCAATCATGCACAAGAAGTTTATTGCCAGCGCACTGATCCTTTCAGCCCTGACTCTGGGAGGATGTGCCACCGTCAGTAAAGAAGATCTGGCTGAAGTCAGGGCACTGGCCGAAAAAGCAGCTGCCGATGCTTCTGCAGCCAAGACCATGGCTGCCGATGCCCGCAGCACAGCAAACACTGCCAAGGCAGAGGCCGAGTCCGCCAACACAAAAGCAACGGAAACTGAAACCAAAATCGACAGGATGTTCAAGAAATCCATGTACAAATGAACTGATCCTGCAAACACAGCGGGAACTCACCGGGCCACCCGCTACAAGAACAAGAATTCTTGCAGCGGGCGGCTTGATGAATAGAGTGCCTCGAATAATTGTCATACCGGCGCAGGCCGGTATCCGCAATCTGTTGACTTGTCTGGACTCTGGTTTTCTCTGGAGTGACGAAATCTGTATTTTTCGAGGCTCCCAATAGTCCATGTTGTCGAGGTTTCAATCAAAGAACGGGTTTTTTATCGGCATGGGCGGCTCATCTGTTTTTCTGGATATGGCAACAGGGACGCCGTTCTTCTCCTCAATGGCCTGTCTGACATTGCGCCCAATGAGTATCGCGGGATGTTTTTCCAGCTCCTGATAGATGACTTCCAGCGCATAGCGCATCATGTCTTCCCTGGCCTCCAGGTGTTCTTCAATGGGAGGATGCACTTCCAGATAGAGTATCCCGCCCAGCCAGCCGACCTTGACCGGCTGATTCACGATTTGCACCTGGGTATTGACTTTGACCTTTTGAAACAGCTCCTCGATATCCTCTGGCAACAAACGCACACAGCCGTGAGTGACCCGCATACCTACACCATAGGGTTTATTGGTGCCGTGAATAAGATAACCGGGAAGGCCAAGACGCAAGGCATACTCACCGAGGGGATTGTTCGGCCCGGGAGGAACCACATCCGGTATGGCTTCACCACTTGCAGCAGCTTCCTTTTTAACCGACTCGGGCGGATACCAGGAAGGGGATTTCTGCTTGCGGACAATGCGCGTTTTTCCCAGCGGCGTTTTCCAGTCCATACGCCCAATACTGACCGGATAGGTCACTACCTCTTCGGCTGAGACAAAGTAGTAAAGCCGCATTTCCGGCAGGTTGAGAATCAGGCCCTTACGCTCTGCCGCCGGAAGGATATGCTGCCCCGGAACCAGAACCCTTGCGCCGGGAGGTGGTAGCCAGCGATCTATTCCGGGATTTGCCAGCAATATTTCTTCCTGGCCAATATCGTGCCGCCTGGCTATATCCAGCAGGGTTTCGGACTCCTGAACAGAAACCCAATAGCTTGCCCCAATCAAATCTGAATTCGGCTCTTCGAGCTTGTAGCTTGCTGCCAGGCCTTGCCGGGAAAGACAGAGCAGCGCAAACACCATCACAGGATAAAACACCAATAGCCTGTAGTGCTGCCAGCACAAGTCCCTGTTTCCTAGCCCGCGCATGTTTCACCAGAACGCTTGGAATACAGGTGTTTATCTGTATTGTTCATTATCTTGCGTTGAGTTGTGTTAATGGCCCCGTCATGCTATCCAGTTTTCCCCAGGATCTTTCCGGCCAGATTGCCCGAAAATCTCTCCAAGAAAAATCTGGATTCCGGTGAAACATGTGGGTTAAAGAAATCATGTCTCAGGTCAGCAGCTTTTCCACCCGCCCCTTCATCACGCCGTAATAAACCACGGGAATAACCACCAGGGTCAGCATTGTGGATACCAGCAAACCAAAGATCAGCGCCACCGCCAGGCCGGAAAATATAGGATCATCCAGAATAAAAAATGCTCCCATCATCGCCGCCAGGGCGGTGAGTACGATGGGTTTGGCGCGCACCGCTGCTGAACGCACCACTGCGGCCTCGAAGCTGGAACCCTCGCGCAGCTCCTGATTGATGAAATCCACCAGCAGGATGGAATTGCGCACAATGATACCCGCCAGGGCGATCATGCCGATCATGGAAGTGGCGGTGAACTGCGCACCCAGCAATGCATGCCCGGGAAGAATACCAATCACCGTCAGGGGAATTGGCGCCATAATCACCAGAGGCACAAGATAGGAACGGAACTGGGCCACCACCAGCAAATAGATAAGCAACAACCCCACGGAATAGGCGATACCCATGTCGCGGAAGGTTTCGTAGGTTACCTGCCATTCTCCATCCCATTTCAGGCTGTAACCGTAAGGATTCTCCGGCTGATCCAGAAACCATTGTTCAAGCCCCTGATCTTGATTCAGACGCTCGGAAATATCGAACAGGCCATACAGGGGACTGTCTGTTTTTCCCGCCATGTCTCCCGTGACATAGACTACGGGCAGCAGATCCTTGTGGTGAATGCTGTACTCCCGCTGGGAGGGAACAACGGAAACAATTTCAGACAAGGGCACGAACACACCGTTCCTGCTGCGGATCTTGAACGCCAGCACCTGATCCAGATCCGCCCGCGCCGCCTCGCTCAGGCGCACCCGTATGGGCACGGCATACTTGAGATTGGCGCCGTGAATATAGGCCATGTCTTCGCCACCCAGCACCGCTGAAAGCGCCTGCGCCACATCTGCCTGGGACAATCCCATGCGCGCCGCCCGCACCCGATCCACGATCACCACGGCCTTTTCCGAAGGAAACTCCACGGAATCGTCCACATCCACAATATCCGGCGTGTCCTCGAACACATTCCTGACCTTTTTCGCCACCTCGATCTGGCCTTCATAATCGATCCCGTAAATTTCCGCCACCAGTGGCGAGAGCACTGGCGGTCCTGGCGGAACTTCCACAATCTTGGCATTGCCATTGTAATCACTGGCGATGGCTTGCACCCTATCCCGCACCGACAAGGCAATTTCATGGCTCTTGCGGTTGCGCTCGTGCTTGTCCAGCAGATTCACCTGGATGTCCCCAAGGTGCGCACCCTCGCGCAGGTAATACTGGCGCACCAGCCCATTGAAGCTGATCGGAGCTGCGGTGCCTGCATACACCTGATAATCCTGCACCTCCGGCACGGTCGCCAGATAGCTGGCAATTTCGTTCAGCACCAGGCTGGTCTGCTCCAGGGAAGTGCCCTCGGGCATGTCCAGCACCACCTGAAACTCCGACTTGTTGTCAAAAGGCAGCATTTTCATGATCACCTGCTTGCCGCTCACCAGGGAAACCGAGGCCCCGATCAGCAGTAACATGCTCAGGAGCAGAAACCAGCGATTGCGCCGCCCGGTCTTTTGGCGCAAAAACGGGCGCATGATGGCGCCAAAGAAACGATCCAGCCTACCCTCACCCGCACCACTATCTTCAGCACTGTGAGAATGGACAACAGAGGCCAGCATGGTATTCGTCAGCCAGGGGGTAAAAATGAAAGCTACCGCCAGGGAAATCAGCATCCCCATGGAAGCATTGATGGGAATAGGACTCATATACGGCCCCATCAATCCGGTAACGAAGGCCATGGGCAGCAAGGCGGCAATAACCGTAAAGGTCGCCAGTATGGTTGGCCCACCGACCTCATCGACGGCAGCGGGAATTGCCTCCAGCAGTTTTTTTCCTCCCATGGCCAGATGCCGGTGGATATTCTCTACCACCACAATGGCATCATCCACCAGAATGCCGATGGAGAAGATCAAGGCGAACAGGGAAACCCGGTTCAGGGTAAAACCCCAGGCCCAGGAGGCAAACAGGGTGATCGCCAGGGTCACGGCCACCGCCGCACCCACGATAATCGCTTCGCGCCAACCCAGGGCAACCAGCACCAGCAGGATCACCGAGGCGGTGGCAAATGCCAGTTTGGTCATAAGTTTCTTGGCTTTGGCATCTGCTGTAGCCCCATAGTTGCGGGTAATGCTGACTTCCACCCCGTCCGGGATAAAGATGCCTTCAAGAGCCTGAAAACGCTTGATTACCCGCTGGGCAATCTGCACCGCATTGGTGCCTGGTTTCTTGGCCACGGCAATGGTCACGGCTGGATATTGTCCATCCAGTTTCAGGCCGGCAGCGGAGGCAGCAGCGCCAGGGCCGGTCCATACATAACTGACCGGCTGATCCGGGCCTTCTTCCACCTGCGCAACATCCCGCAGATACACGGGCTTGCCATCCTTTCCCCCCACCACCAGATCAGCAATTTCCCTCGGGCTACTGAGAAAAACCCCGGCCTGCACCAGAATCTCACGATTGTCTGTCGTTACCTTGATATTGTCCCGGGAGGCATTCCCGGCCTGCAGGGCCAGGCGCAAATCGTTCAAATCAATGCCGGAGCCTGCCAGCGCCTGGGGATCGATGGTGACCTTCACCACCCGCTCCGGCGCGCCTATGGTGTAGATGTCCCGGGTGCCGGGCACGCGCTTGAGTTCGGACTCGATAGCATGAGCCACCCGGCCCAGTTCATAGGCGCCCATTTGCGGATCCTTGCTCCACAGGGTAGCGCTGACGATAGGCACGTCGTCAATCCCCATGGGCTTGACGATGGGCTGCCCTACCCCGGCATTCGGGGGCAGCCAGTCCTGCTTGGAGAAGATCTTGCTATACAGGCGCACGATGGCATCCGTACGCTCTTCCCCTACCTTGAACTGCACCGTGAGTACGGCCATACCCGGCAAGGAAGATGAGTACACATGCTTGATGCCCTCGATTTCAGAAAGTACCTGCTCCGCAGGTGTGGACACCAGGCTTTCGACTTTATGTGCTGCCGCTCCAGGAAAGGGAATAAACACATTGGCGAAGGTCACATTGATCTGCGGCTCTTCCTCCCGGGGGGTGACGATTACAGCAAACACGCCCAGCAACATCCCCAGCAAGGCCAGCAGCGGGGTGATCTGGGTAGCCTGGAATTTTTTTGCGACAGATCCGGAAAAACCCAGTTTCCTGCTACCCATGCACTTGACTCTCCTGCGCCTGGCGGCGCTGGCGCTTCAGCTCCACGCCTGCCGCAATTGGATCGAGATATACCTCGTCTCCTTCATGCAACCCGGACAGCACCGTAATTGCCTCTTCTCCAAGGGGGTCGCCCAGGCGCACATAGCGAAACCGTAACTGCTGGTCTGCATCGCGCACATACACACCCGTAACCTCGGAACGGTAAACCACAGCACTGGCAGGCACCACCAGCACCGATGCCACACCGGTTTCAAAAGCGGCTTTTACCAGCATGCCGGGAAACAGCCGGTCGATATTCTTCGGCAGTTTCAACCGCACCTTGAAAGTGTTGGTAGCAGGATCGGCAAAAGGGAAAACGGTCAGATCCTGCACCTCTATCCAATTGCCCCCGGGCAGCTCCACCTGTGCCTTGCCTTGCTCCCGAATAGCCACGATCAGGCTTTGGGGCACATCCACTGTGACTCGCAACTCCTGCAGGGAAATGCCGCTCATCAATGGCATTCCCGGATGGGCAATCTCGCCCACCTGCACATGACGTTCGGTAACAATCCCGGTGTAAGGTGCGGTGATGCGGGTATAGGCAAGCTGCTCCCGCGCCTGCTCCAGCGCCGCCCTGGCAACATCCAGCTTCGCCCGAGCCGTATTCAGCTCCACTTGGGCGCTGTCCAGAACCGATTTCGCCACCAGCTTTTTGGTATGCAAGCCTTTTATTCTATTGTAATTTTTTCTTGCATCATTGAGCACAGCCTGGGCTGCGCGCAAATCAGCTTCCGCCCTGCGTAGTGCTGCCTGCTGTTCCGTATCCTTGAGCTTTACCAGCAATGCACCCTGCTCCACCACATCATCCACATCATAGTAAATGGCTTCCACCTGGCCGTTGGCTTGTGCGGAAATGGTAGACTGGTTGATAGCCTCGATCACCCCATCCAGGCGAAAGACCCGGGGAATCGCTACTTCCTCGACGATGCCGGTTTTTATTTCTGCATGGACGGAAATGCCCATCAATGAGAGTAACAACCACCCTGAAAACAGGACTGAAGTTCGAATGTTCATGGTAATTCTCTATATTATTAGCCAACTTATGCCAATATATGTACATCCAATCTTCTAATCAAGAACAATTATCAATTACCAGTTCCCAAACAAGGAAATCTATGAGCGTTTACGATGCAATCATCATTGGCAGCGGCCCCGGTGGAGAGGGTGCGGCCATGCGCCTGGCCAAGGCCGGAAAGAAAGTTGCCGTGGTGGAAGAGGGCCTGCAACTGGGCGGAAACTGCACCCACAAGGGCACCATCCCCAGCAAGGCTCTGCGCCATGCCATTCAACTGCTTGCCGACTACCGCCATCACCCGCTTTTTGAGCATACCCTGTCTGGTGCAGAAATCAGCTGGCCCCAATTGCTGCGCACCTCCGATCATGTAATCGCCCAACAAGTCAGCATGCTGCATCGCTACTACACCCGCAACCATGTACATGTGCTTCACGGCAGGGGCAGGTTTCTAAATGCCCATGCAGTGGAAGTTACCGGGCTGGACGGCAGTGCCCAGACCCTGGAAGCCAGGCAATTTATCATCGCCACCGGCTCCCGCCCCTGGCGACCACCTGAGCTGGATTTCAGCCATCCCTGCATTCGTGACAGCGATACCCTGCTGGATCTGGATCACACCCCCAGGCAGGTGACGATTTTCGGTGCTGGCATAATCGGTTGCGAATACGCCTCGATTTTTGCCAACCTGGATGTAAAGGTTAACCTGGTAAATACCCGTGACCGGCTGCTGTCCTTTCTTGACGACGAAGTTACCGATGCCCTCAGCTATCATCTGCGCGACCAGGGGGTGCTGCTGTTACACAATGAAGCCATGGAATCGGTTTCCACGGATGCACAAAACGTCACCCTCACCTGCAAGTCCGGACGCGTCATTCGATCCGAGATCCTGCTGTGGGCCAACGGACGCAGCGGCAACACCGCTGATATGGGTCTGGAAGAACTTGGAATTGAAATCAACTCCCGGGGCCAGGTCAATACCAATGAGCTTTTCCAGTCCACTCAGAAACATATCTTTGCCGTAGGCGATGTGATCGGCCCTCCAGGGCTGGCCAGCGCCAGCTACGACCAGGGGCGTTTCGTCGGCACTTTTATTGCTGAAGGAAAGGTGGACTGGCGGCTGGTGGACGAGGTGCCCACGGGCATTTACACCAGCCCGGAAATCAGTTCTCTGGGGCGCACCGAAGCCGAACTTACCAAACAGAACATACCCTTTGAAGTAGGACGCGCAGAATTCAAGAACCTGGCCCGGGCACAGATTTCCGGACACACCACTGGCATGCTGAAAATTCTGTTTCACCGCGAAACACTGCAAATACTGGGGATTCACTGCTTCGGCCAAGAGGCGGCAGAAATCATCCACATCGGCCAGGCTATCATGTCCCAGCCGGGAGACAGCAACAATCTGCGCTACTTTGCAGAAACCACCTTCAACTACCCCACCATGGCCGAAGCCTATCGGGTGGCTGCGTTGTACGGATTGAACCGGATCAACTGACGGGGCGCTGGCTCTGCAGCGCCGGGCAATGGGCTTGGCCATTTCCGGTAACCATCGCCTGGATACAGGGCTTACAGGACGCTCCTCAGTCGAACAGCCCCTCGAGAAAATTGCTCGGACGACGCTTGTCTCCCAGGGAATGACAGGGGAATGACAGGGGAATGACAGGAATGACAGGGTCACAGGAATGACAGAGGAATGACAGGGTCAAGGAATGACAGTGATGACAGCAGTGATGACAGGGTCAGGTCTTTGGTTTATGATGCCGTGGATAACAATTAAGTATCGTGTCCCCAGCAGAACTCCCCAGCAGAACTCCCCAGCAGAACCTTCGTGTCCCCAGCAGAACCGTTATTTGTTTAGCATTATTTTTCTCTGACCAACCTTTCAAGCAATATATCCTCGACATTTCGCCGGGAGCCGATAACTGATAGCACATATACCCGCTGTTCTGAAACGCGACAAATCACCCGTCAAGGAGGAACAATTAGTTCTCGATATTGAAGAATGCCGTGCTCTTTGAGTTCAGGGACAATCCGGCCTCTTTGGAGAAATGAACAAAGCTCCGAAGCCTTGGTTTTTATTTTCTTGAGGTTTTCTCTTGCTGCTGGCGGGTTATCAGCATATGTATTCGATAATAAACTTCAGATCTTCTTCTGCGGTTTCCGACCAGAAAACCTTATACGTTTTTACCCTGCTGGTTTGGGTAGGTGCTGGAAAGGCATGCCGCCGACAGCACCCGCTTGATTCCACTCCAGGTTAAACTGCGCCGCTTCACTGTGCATCTTCGGGCAGCCGGTTGCGCGAGGCGTTACAGCGCCGCCATCTGCGCCGCTTCTTCCACATCCACGGACACCAGGCGGGACACTCCCGGTTCGCTCATGGTGACTCCCAGCAGCTGGTTGGACATGGCCATAGTGACCTTGTTGTGGGTGATGAAGATGAATTGTACGGTGCCGGACATTTCCTTGACCAGCTCGCAAAAGCGCCCCACATTGGCATCGTCCAGAGGGGCATCCACTTCGTCCAGCATGCAAAAAGGAGCGGGATTGAGCTGGAAGATGGAGAATACCAGGGCTACGGCGGACAGAGCCTTTTCGCCACCGGAAAGCAGGTGAATGTTTGAATTGCGCTTGCCTGGCGGGCGCGCCATGATCGCCACTCCAGCATCCAGGGGGTCTTCTCCTACCAGTTCGAGATAGGCGTGGCCACCGCCAAATAGTTTGGGGAACATGGATTTCAGACCGCTATTGACCTTGTCGAAGGTTTCCTTGAATCGGGTGCGGGTTTCCTTGTCGATTTTGCGGATGGCATCTTCCAGGGTTTCCAGGGAGCTGGTGACGTCGGCGTGCTGGGCGTCGATATATTCCATGCGCTCCTTCTGTTCCTTGAATTCGTCGATGGCGGCCAGGTTGATGGGGCCGAGGCGCTGGATGCGCCTGGCCAGGGTTTCCGAGCGTTCTGTCCAGGCCTCGATACCGGCTTCGGGGTCTAGCTCCCGCTCCAGCTGTTCCCGCTTGATTCCGCTTTGCTGCAACTGCTCTTCCAGGGTGGTGATGCGCACCACCACTTCCTGGCGGGAAAGGTTGGCCTGGTTAAGCTTTTCCCGCTGAATCTGTACCTGCTCTTCTGCCTGGTGGCGTTCCTTGTCCAGCTCACGCAGGTGGTGATCGATGGCTTCCAGGTTTTTGCGCGCCTGTTTCAGTTCGGCTTCCACGCCAATGCGTTTCTGCAGCAGTTCTTCCAGTTGCTGTTGTTGCGCCTTCAGTGGTTCATCACCCTGTTCCATCTGTTCCTGCAATATCTGACAACGTTCCTCATACTGGGCAAGCTGCTGCCGGGCACGTTCGATACCATCACGCAGAGACTGCTCGGAAGTGCGCATGGATTCCACCCGCAAGGCAATCTGGTGCGCTTCGCTGCGCGCCTGGCGGGCGGCTTCCCTGGCATCCGCCAGCTCCTTTTGCAGGCGCTCCCGGCGGGCGCTCAGCTGTTCCCGCTGTACGCCGAATACTTCCATTTGCTCCAGCGCCCGATGCAGGCGCAGACGAGCCTCTTCCATGCCCTGCTTGTCCGTCTCCAGCTGGGTACGGATTTCTTGCACATCCTGAGCCAGTGCTTCCACCCGCTGGCGGATGTGCTCGGCACGGGCGCGCTTGCCGCTGAGCTGCGCTTGAATACCCGCCACTTCCTTGTTCATCTGCTCGAATGCGCGCTGCTGATCTGCCCGCCTTTGTTCCTGCTCTGCCAGATTCTTGCGCCCCTCAGCCAATTCACGATTCAGGGATTCGACCAGCGGCTCCAGTTCGTCTACCCGCGCGGCCAGCTCGCGGATTTCCTGTTCCCTGGCCAACATTCCGGCGCTGGCGTCACCTTTTTCCAGTTGCAGCCAGCCATTTCCCAGACACAGACCGTCCGGTGTCACCACCAGTTCACTGGCAGCGAGGGTGTTGCGTACAGACATGGCTTCTTCAGCAGTTTGCGCCATGCGCACGTTGCCCAGGAGGCGGAGCAGCGGTTCCGGGCCACGCACCATTGCCGCCAGGCTGCCTTGATTTTTTTTCTCTATGCTGATGGGGCCATTTTCGAACAGGTACAGATGACCGGATTCCAGCCCACCCAGCCTGGGCGCTATGCTTTCCAGATTATCCACCAGCAGACCTTGCAGGCGGCTGCCCAGCACCGCTTCCACCGCCAGCTGCCATTGCGGCTCGACCTCCAGTTGCTCCAGCACCCGCCGGGCGTCAGACAGGCCGGCATCGGCCAGCCATGTGTTGAAGGTTTCGTCATCATCGCCCAACGCGGATTGTTGCAAGGTCTGCAGGGAAACCAGGCGGCCGCGCGCTGTTTCCAGCTCGGTGCGGGTGTCCGCCAGAGCCTGCTGTTTTTGCTCCAGGTTGTTGCGAATGCTGGAAATTAGCTCATGTATCTTCTTAGAAGACTTTCGTAACTCATCAAGAAGATTGATTTTTTCCTGCTCCATTCCTTCCAGCTCTCCGATCTCGGCCTGTAGCTTCAGGTCGGTAAGCGTCTGACGTTCATCTTCCAGTTTTTGCAGGCGGCGCTTGAGTTGCAATTCCTGCTGTTCAAGCTGGTTGATCAGTGAGCGTTCCACCTGGGCGGTCTGCGCCGGCTCTGTGGCGGTGGTGTTGAACTGATCCCATTCGCCCTGCCACTCCTGCATGATCTGTTCGGCCTTGTGCTGGTTTTCTGCCAGCTCTTCCGCCCGGGCGCGTGCCAGCTCCAGCTCTGGCTGATCCTGCATCAGGGTTTGTGCCATCTGCTGCAGTTTTCCTTCATCCTGGGAGCGATGGGAACGCGCTTCTTCCAATGCCTGCTGTGCACGGCTCAGTTCGGCCTGGTTGCGCTGGCGGGACTCCCGGGCATATTGAATCGCCTCTTCGATGCGGGCAATGTCGGCACCGGCTGCATAGAAACGCCCCTGCACTTCATTGAATACATCGTTGGCATCATTATGGGCTTGGCGCTGTTTTTCGATCTCGCTTTCCGTATGCCGCTGGTGCGCCAGCGCCTCCTCAAAGCGGTTTTTCTGCTCGGCAATCTGCCGGTCTTTCTGTTGCAGCTTCTCTTCCATTGCCTGCAGACGCAACAGCAGCAACTCGGCATTTACCTGTCGCTCCTCGGCTTTGAAGGTTTTGTATTTCCCGGCGGTAGCTGCCTGGCGCTCGAGATGGCGCAGCTGCTTTTCGATTTCATCACGCAGATCAATGAGGCGCTCCAGGTTCTCTCTGGTATGGCGGATACGGTTCTCGGTTTCACGCCGCCTTTCCTTGTATCTGGATATGCCTGCAGCTTCTTCCAGGTACACCCGCAGCTCTTCGGGCCGGGATTCGATGATGCGGGAGATCATGCCCTGCTCAATGATGGCGTAGCTGCGCGGCCCCAGGCCGGTGCCCAGGAAAAGATCTGTAATATCCCGGCGGCGGCAGCGCACACTATTAAGGAAATAGGCCGAATGCCCGTCCCGGGTCACCTGGCGGCGGGCGGAAATGCTGCTGTATTGGGCATACTGCCCGCCTGCCTTGCCGTCGCTGTTGTCAAAGACCAGCTCGACACTGGCAACCCCCACGGGCTTGCGGGCGCTGGAGCCATTGAAAATGACATCCGCCATGGATTCACCACGCAGCATCTTGGCGGAGCTTTCGCCCATCACCCAGCGCACGGCATCGATGACATTTGACTTGCCACAGCCATTGGGACCAACCACCCCCACCAGACTGCTGGGGAAAGGTACAGTGGTGGGATCAACGAAAGACTTGAAACCAGCTATTTTAATTTTTTCCAGACGCATGGGGCGCAAAGATACAGGAACCAGGGGGTTGTAGACAAGCGCTATATACTAGCCCGGATATTTCACCTGGACACTGACATAACAATATAAGGTGCTGTTTTTATTAATTATTACATCTATATTAGCAAAGTGCAATATGCTGCCGGGTGTTTGTTAAGTCCGCCCTTGCACCGATCTTGTTGCCCAGAAACGATATTTCTTCACTCATCAATAGCCTGGGCTATTGATTCGATCAGAAATTCGCCTCTGAACAACAAT
>JAJRUY010000324.1 GCA_024277555.1 Gammaproteobacteria bacterium
ACCATGCCTTGCGTGGCATCAATTTTACCCTTGAGCCGGGACAGAGTGTGGCGCTGGTCGGCCCATCCGGCAGTGGAAAAACCACAATTGCGGCGCTGATTCCGCGCTTTTACGAGCCAACATCCGGGCGCATTTTGCTGGACGGCATTCCCCTTGGCGAGATCAGGCTGCGCAGCTTGCGTGACAGCATCGCCTATGTAGGTCAGGAATCCGTGCTGTTCAACGATACCGTAGCAGCCAATATTTCCTATGGACTGAAGCAGGCACCAAGCCAGGAGCAGCTCAAAGCGGCGGCAAAAGCTGCGCATGCGCTGGAGTTTATTCAGGAATTGCCCCAGGGATTTAGTACAATGGTGGGCGAGGACGGGGTGCGCCTGTCAGGTGGACAGCGGCAGCGTATCGCCATCGCCCGCGCATTGCTCAGGGATGCGCCAATCCTGATACTGGATGAGGCGACTTCCGCGCTGGATACTGTATCAGAACGCCATGTACAGGCGGCATTGCATAATTTGACGGCAAATCGCTCCACCCTGGTCATTGCCCATCGCCTGTCCACCATCGAGAACGCCGATCGCATACTGGTGATCAATCAGGGGCGCGTTGTCGAGGCAGGCACCCATGCCGAACTAATTGAACAGGGTGGTGAATATGCAGACTTGTACAATAACCAGATTGTTCTGCAGCGCAAAGGTGAGCCGTGAGCGATAACGATGAAATGAAGCCGCCCGTTGGTGAGGGGGAGCTGGATTTTTCCGGCAAGTATTCCAGACAGAAGGCGGACGAATACTTTGAAAAGCACCAGAGCAGCTTCGGGCGGCGCCTGTCCAATCGCTGGGAACAGCATATGGCTCGCCGGGCTCTGCGGCTGGCTGGCGACCCGGCTTCGGTGCTGGATCTTCCCTGTGGCGCAGGCCGGTTCTGGGAGCTGCTGGCTGAAGACCCGCAGCGTGAGTTGTATGCTGCAGATTACAGCGAGGGGATGCTGGCGGTGGCCAGACAGCTGCAGCCTGCGGGCATTGTTTCCCGTTTCAAGGCATTCCAGACTTCAGCTTTCGATATAAAAATGGACGACGCCGCCGTCGATGGCATTTTCTGCATGCGTTTGCTGCACCATGTAGGAGAGCGGGAAGACCGCATGCGCATCTATCGGGAATTCTATCGGGTGGTACGCGACAGCGTTTGCATCTCCCTGTGGGTAGACGGCAACTACAAGGCCTGGCGGCGTTCGCAACTGGAGCAGGACAGGAGTAGCGGCAAAAAGCCCCGCAAGCGCAAAAAGGATTTCCAGAACCGTTTTATCCATCCCCGCAAGGAGCTGGAGCAGGAGTTTGCTGAAGCGGGTTTTACAGTGGTGGGCAAGGTGGATTTCCTGCCAGGCTATTCCATGTGGCGCACCTATGTGCTGCGCAAGATGGAGCGCCCATAGCCGTGAAGGTTATCAGCGCAGAGCAGCACAAGGAACTGGTGGCCGGCGCCAAGGTGCTGGAAGAGCAGTCCTTTGGGGTCAAGGTCTGGCTGCTGCCGGATCAGCGTATCGTAAAGGTGTTCCGGCTCAAGCGCGTCCTTAGCTCCGGCAGGCTGTATCCGTACAATGCGCGCTTCGCCAACAATGCGCGACGCTTGCAGGCACGGGGGGTGGCTGCTCCGAATGTCCTGGAGACCTACTACTGTCCGGAGATCCAGCGCCATGGCGTGGTTTATGATCTGCTGGAAGGTGAGACATTCTTTGACCTGCTGTCCAGGGCGGAGGATGAAGCCCCGTTTCGCACCCTGGCTCGCTTTCTGGGAGAATTGCACGAAAAAGGCATCTATTTCCGTTCCGTGCATCCGGGCAACGTGCTGCTCAGGGAGGATGGCAGCATGGGCCTGATCGACATTCAGGACATACGCTTCTGGCCCTGGCAGTTGGGCAAGAAAACCCGGGCAAGAAACTTCCGCCACCTGTACAACAGTGACGGTTGCAGTCTGGCGATGCGTGAATTCGGTTTTGAGCGTTTTGTTGATCTCTACCTGCAGGAATTGTCCCGCAGCGAAGGTTACCGGCAAGACCTGAAGCCATTGATTATGGGATGGGACAGAGCCTGGGAGCGCAGAAAGCAGGATCCCGCTGTACCCTGAACCCTGTTGGCCATGGCCTTTGTCGGCTGTGGCATTTGATTTGGATAGGAAATGATGAAAAAAAGCGTATTGATTATTGTGGCAACCGGATGCTTGCTGGCAGCAACCATGGCGAGCGCCGGTAAACGCAGCCCCGAGCCCATCAGGACACTCTCTCCGGAAACGGGGACAGAGATCGAATTCAGGTTCTCCTATGAATCCTTTTCCGGCATGGAGCTGGATGAAGTCGAGGACTTTGATGGCTGGACCACCATGGCGGAGGTCTCCATGCCTTTTCTTGACCGGTTCCGGATTCGTTTCAGCTACCCTTTCAAAACCAAAGGCGATGCCACGGTAAAACCCGGGCATTACATGATGCCGGGAGAGTCCATCGATATCGACGGCAACGGTGGGGTGTTTGATTTCATGACCTTTACCTTCGAGCACCAGCTGCAAAGCATGGGCGATGCCGGCTATGGTCTTGCCTACTATCTGGGTGCTGGAGCGGTTCCCGAGCGCCTGGAAACAACGCTGGCGCGCCCTGGCAGTGGTTACGATGCCATCAGTC
>JAJRUY010000325.1 GCA_024277555.1 Gammaproteobacteria bacterium
CAATATTGTGCGCCACCCAGACATGCCGCCGGAAGCATTCGAGGATCTGTGGCGCACGGTCAAGGCGGACAGACCCTGGATCGGGATGGTAAAGAACCGTTGCAAAAATGGCGATTACTATTGGGTCAAAGCCAATGTCACACCTTTGCGTGAACACGGTCGCACCACCGGCTTCATGTCAGTGCGCACCAAACCCACACGCCAGGAAATCGAACAGGCCGATGCCCTGTACAGAAAAGTGCGTGCCGGTGAAGCCACCTTGCAACCGTCACGCTTCAAGCGAGTCATGCAATACCTGGGCAATCTGGGAGTATCCAGGTACCTGACCTTGCTGCAAGTTGCGTCGGTATCCGCCATGGCGGGAATTGCCTGGCTGGACCGCCAGGGTACCGACCTCTCCATCGTAATCATGGCTTTTGCCGTGATTGCAATCCTGATCTCCCTGGCCATCCATGCGCTCAAGAAATATACCCAGCGGCCCATAAACCTAGCCATCGCCGCCATGCAGCAGATCGCCAACGGCGACTACTTCCAATGGGTCGAAACCAGTCGGAATGACGATCTGGGCCGGTTGTTGCAGAACATCCAGTCTACCCAGATCCGCCTCGGCTATGAAGTGAATGAAATCCGCCAGCAGGCAAATGAGCTGAGCCGGGTGCAGGAGGCTCTGGAAAGCGTCAACGCCAATGTGATGATTGCCGACCAGGATCTCAATATCATCTACCTGAACAAGGCCGTGAAAGAGATGATGCGCAGTGCCGAGGACGACATTCGCCAGGAGCTTCCGGAGTTTACCAGCGATAACCTGCTGGGCACCAATATCGATATGTTCCACAAGAACCCTTCCCATCAGAGAGAGCTGCTGAAAAGGCTGCAGGATGCCTTTACCACCGACATGAAGTTGGGCAGCCGCTCCCTGCGCATCATCGCCAATCCTATTCTCAATGAAAATGGAGAACGCCTGGGAACTGTAGTGGAATGGATGGATCGCACCAACAAAGTAGCCATAGAGAAGGAAATCCAGAGCATTGTCGACAATGCTCTGATGGGCAATCTGGGCGAACGGATATCACTGGTCGGCAAGGAGGGGTTTTTCGAAAACCTGAGCCATGGCGTAAATGACCTGATGCAGGTGCTGGAGCAGGTGATCAACGATACATCCAGGGTTCTCAGCGCCCTGGCCAGAGGCGATCTGGACAAAACCATCAATACCGAATACGAAGGCTCCTTCGCCCGCCTGAAGGACGATGTCAACGCCACCATCTCCAACCTCACCCGGGTCATTGGCAGCATCCGCCACAGCGCCCACGCCGTTGAAGATGCGTCACAAGAAATCGCCGAGGGCAACACCGACCTGGCGCGCCGCACCGAACTTCAGGCTTCCAACCTGGAAGAAACTGCCTCCAGTATGGAACAGATCACTTCCACAGTACGCCAGAATGCAGACAATTCGCGCAAGGCCAGCGACCTGGCATCCATCACCCTGGATCAGGCAGTAAACGGCGGCGCAGTAGTGACAAACACCATCACCGCCATGAAAAAGATCACCCATTCCAGCAAGAAAATCGCCGCCATCATCAGCGTCATTGACGATATCGCCTTCCAGACCAATCTACTGGCGCTAAACGCCGCAGTGGAAGCAGCCCGGGCTGGCGAACAGGGTCGGGGATTCGCCGTGGTGGCCACCGAGGTGCGCAACCTGGCGCAACGCAGTGCTACTGCGGCCAAGGAGATCAAAGAGCTGATCGAAGACAGCGTAGACAAGGTGGAAGAGGGTTCAGAACTGGTGGACCAGTCCGGCAAGACCCTGGATGAGATCGTCACATCGGTGAAAAAAGTGAGCGATTTCATTACCGAAATCGCCGCCGCCAGCTCGGAGCAATATGCGGGCATCGACCAGGTAAATCAGGCCGTCTCACAAATGGACGAAGTGACCCAGCAAAATGCCGCATTGGTCGAGGAAGCCGCACAGACCAGTCAGGTGATGGACGAACAGGCCAAGGAGCTGGGCGAACTGATCTCCTTCTTCAAGACCGACGGCAGTTCCGCAGAAACCCGGGGTCAGGTGGAGCGCCGTTCCAGTAACCGACCGTGGTCCAGCACCAGTGAATCATCAGTCATTGATTTTGCCGCCGCCCGTTCCCAATACAAGTTGTGGAAAACCCGTCTGCGCTCCTTCCTTGATGGAAAAGAGTCCATGGCTGAAGAGGAAGCCATCTCCCATCACGACTGCAACCTGGGAAAGTGGCTGCACACCACAGGCATGCGCGAATATGGCGACATGAGCAAAATGCAGGAACTGGAGAAAGTTCACGCAGAAATGCACGCATTGACCAAACAGGTAATCAAGGCCAAACGATCCGGAGACAACGCCAGGGCGGAAACAGTATTCGCCCGTGTGGAGAAAGACGCTGACCGGATCTTTGTGCTGCTGGAGCAACTGGAGCGGGAAATTGGCGCAGGCAGCCCACCTTCCGCCGCGGCTGGAAGCAGTACCCCGTCCAGACCCCGGCTGCAGGCCGTAGGTGCAGATGATGTCTGGGACGAGTTCTGATCATGAGCACCAGCCAAATATGCCTTGAGTCCCGCCTGGACATGGATGCATTGCCAGCACTGGCGCAGACCTTGCGCGATGCGCTAGCAGAAAAATCGCCACTGCTGCTGGATGGCTCCCAGGTGCAGAGCATCGACGGCGCCACCTTGCAACTGCTGCTGGCGGCAGCCCGGTCTGCACAACAGGCGGGCATTGCCCTCCGCTGGCAACAAACTTCCGCCGTCCTGGAACGAGCGGCAGTGCTTATGGGACTCAACAACGATCTGGAACTAGGGAAAAACAAGGAATGAACCATTTGGCACAAAAAGCCCGGCGTCAGGGATTTGAATTTACCGATCAGGACTTCAACCGACTGCGGGAACTGGTTTATCAGCACACCGGCATCCGCATGGCCGAGAACCGGCGCGACCTGATCTATGGACGCCTTTCCCGGCGGCTGCGGGCGCTGAACATGCACAGTTTCGGTGACTACTGCAAGCTCATCGAGAACGGCCATGAGGATGAACTGGAGGCATTCACCAACGCCGTCACCACCAACTTGACGGCCTTCTTCCGGGAAGCCCATCACTTTGACTATCTGGCAGATACCCTGCTGCCGGAATTGCTGAAGCGCAAGCAGGCGAACCAGCGGATAAGAATCTGGTCTGCGGGCTGCTCCACGGGGGAAGAGCCCTATACCTTGGCCATGATACTGCGGGAAAGCATTCCCGACATACACAACTGGGATGTACGCATTCTCGCCACTGACCTCGACTCCGAGGTGCTTGCCAAGGCCACCGCTGGCATCTATGAACAACAGAACATACAACAGATTCTCGGTGAGCGCCTGAAACGCTGGTTCCACAAGGGAACCGGAATCCACAAGGGCAAGGCAAAGGTGCTGCCACAGTTGCAGGAACTGATCTCGTTCCGAAAGCTCAACCTGATGGAGAGCTGGCCCATGAAAGGTTCATTCGACATCATTTTCTGCCGCAACGTGCTGATCTATTTCGACAAGCCAACGCAGAAAAAACTGTTTGACCGCTTTGCCGGCATTCTGAACCCAAAGGGCCATCTTTTCATTGGCCATTCCGAAAGCCCACTGGATCTCACGAGTCACTTCACCCTCATTGGCCAGTCCATCTATCAGCGGAGTAAATAATGAAACAAGCGGGAGGAATATCCGGATCATGAGCATTCGCGTTCTTGTCATAGACGATTCTGCGCTGGTGCGCGGCCTGCTGACACGCATCCTGGAAAAAGATCCGCAAATCCAGGTAATAGGTTCTGCAGCCGATCCGTACATCGCCCGGGAAAAAATCAAGAAGCTGCGCCCCGATGTACTGACCCTGGATGTGGAAATGCCGAAAATGGATGGCATCACCTTCCTGCAGAACCTCATGCGCCTGCATCCCATGCCGGTGGTAATGGTATCGTCCTACACCGAAAAGGGCGCCGAAATCACCTTGCGGGCGCTGGAGCTGGGCGCCATTGATTTTGTCGGCAAACCCCAGGGAGATCTGACCAACTCCCTGGAGAGCGTGAGCCAAGAGATCATTCACAAGGTAAAAACTGCCAGCAGGGCAAATATCCGCGCCGCCGGGCGCGCCCGCCCCGCCACGCCGCTGTCCGTGGAAGAAAAACAGAGTGTGGACTCCATTCTTCCCAAACCAAACAAGCTGCGCGCCAACGGCGCACTGCCCCTGATTGCCATCGGCGCCTCCACCGGCGGCACGGAAGCAATCAAGGAAGTGCTGCTGGGATTGCCGGAAAAAATACCGGCCATCGTCATCACCCAGCACATTCCCCCCGGATTCAGCACCGCCTTCGCCAAACGCATGGATCGGCTGAGCGCGCTGAAAGTTCACGAAGCCGAAGATGCCCAGCCCATCGTGCCCGGCAATGTCTACATCGCCCCCGGAGCACAGCATCTGCTGATATCCCAGGACAAGCAAGGCTATCTGTGCAAGCTCAATGACGGCCCAAGGGTCAACCGTCACAAGCCATCGGTAGACGTGCTGTTCCGCTCAGTAGCCCAAACTGCCGGAAGAAACGCCACCGGCGTGCTCCTCACCGGCATGGGAGATGACGGCGCCCGATCCCTACTGGAAATGCGTGAAGCCGGCGCCAGAACCATTGCCCAGGACGAAGAAAGCAGCGTGGTTTGGGGCATGCCGGGCGCTGCGATCAAACGCGGTGCGGCGGAACAGGTTCTGTCCCTTGAGAAAATACCCTCGGCACTGATCTATCTACTTGCCAACAAAGGAAAGACCATTCACAACACCAACAGA
>JAJRUY010000326.1 GCA_024277555.1 Gammaproteobacteria bacterium
AAAACGGCAGCAGGAGAAAATTTCCGGAGCCTGACATGGAAACACAAACAATATGCAGGATTTGTGTTTCTATGTCAGGGTCTGGGGAATTGGTGTACGCCTGATCTCCATGCGGCTATTCCTGCTTGTTGGGGGCAGGACGGTCTTCTCTTGGGACAGCAGATCCAGAGGATTGTTGCAGGTGGACAAAAATATAGCTTCTAGTGCTTCACTTTCGTGCAAAATATAGTAAAATGCCGCGTTTACCTTGATGCGGCTTTACGCCAAATCGCTGGATTACATTGAATTTTAAGGCTTTTAACTAATATGGTTACCATTCGTCTTGCCAGAACTGGCGCAAAAAAGCGTCCTTTCTACCACATCGTCGCGACAGATTCCCGCAGTCCCCGTGATGGCCGCTACATTGAACGCCTGGGTTTTTTCAATCCCGTGGCGAAAGAAAACGAAGATGCTCTGCGTATCGATCTGGGGCAAGTTGACAGCTGGGTCGCCAAAGGCGCGCAGATGAGTGATCGTGTTGCCTCGCTGGTAGGTCAGTACCGCAAGCAGGGGCAGAGCGAAGCGGCCTGAGGGTTGTGGCGCGAGCCTGAGCTATGGGAAATAGCCGGGTTGTAGAGAAAATTATCGAGGGTGACGGGCCGAACCGGCTGGTCACCCTCGGTCGTATTTCCGGGTTGCATGGCGTTCAGGGTTGGTTAAAGGTTTTTTCCGATACCAGACCGAGGGAAAATATCCTGACATATTCTCCCTGGTATTTGCAGCGCAGCCAGGGCTGGGAAAAATGGATACCGGAAACGGGGCGGCGGCAGGGAAAGCTGGTGCTGGTCAAATTGCAGGGTTGCAATGACCGGGAAATCGCCCGGGAACTGATGGGCGCGAGTGTAGCGGTACGCCGCTCCCAGCTGCCGATGGCGGCGGATGAATTTTACTGGGCGGATCTGGAAGGATTGCAGGTTGTCACTACCCAGGGCGTGGAACTGGGCAGAGTCAGCCATTTGTTTGAAACCGGCGCCAACGACGTTTTGGTGGTTCAGGGAGAAAAGGAGCGCCTTATCCCCTGGATATGGGAGCAGGTGATTCAGGATGTGGATCTGGAGCAAGGGCGGATCAGCGTGGACTGGGATCCGGAGTTCTGATGCGGTTTGATGTCATCAGCCTGTTTCCAGAGATGTTCCAGGCCGCTGAACATGGAGTTACCGGCAAGGCGCTGCAGGGAAAACAGGCCAGCCTGCATCTGTGGAACCCGCGGGATTACACACAAGACAAGCACCGCACCGTGGATGATCGCCCCTATGGCGGCGGCCCGGGCATGGTGATGAAGGTAGATCCGCTAAAGGCGGCGCTGCAACAGGCGAAGCAGGCGGCGCCGGACAGCCGGGTGATCTACCTTACCCCGCAAGGACAGCGCTTCGATCAGAAAGCCGCCAGGGAAATGGCCAAGCGAAGTGGTATGATACTGCTGGCTGGCCGCTATGAAGGGATCGACGAGCGGCTGGTGGATTGTTGTGTGGACGAAGAATGGTCCATTGGCGATTATGTGTTGTCCGGTGGCGAGTTGGCGGCCATGGTGATCATGGATGCCGTTACCAGATTGTTACCGGGCGTGCTGGGGCATGCGGAATCTGCAGAGCAGGATTCCTACATGAATGGTCTGCTGGATTTTCCCCAATATACCCGCCCCGATGATCTGGACGGGCGGGATGTCCCCGAAGTATTGTTGTCCGGGGATCATGCGGCCATAGAACGCTGGCGTTTGCAGCAGGCTCTGGGGCGCACCTGGTTGCGCCGCCCGGATTTGCTGGAGCAGCGTGAACTGTCTGAAGAAGAGCGGTGTTTGCTGGAAGAATTCATACGCACCCATCAGGGGGCGTCGGCGTCTTCATGATATTGAAGGCAAAATTTTTACGATTATTGATGATACGCGCCGTGAGGCGCCAGAACTGGTAGAGGAGCAACAACGATGAGCAACATCATCCAGGAACTCGAAGCAGAACAGATGAACAAGGAAATCCCGGACTTTGGTCCCGGTGATACCGTTGTTGTTAAGGTCAAGGTAAAGGAAGGCAACCGCGAGCGTCTGCAGGCGTTTGAAGGCGTGGTTATCGCCAAGCGTAATCGGGGCCTGAATTCCGCCTTTACCGTGCGCAAGATTTCCCATGGCGAAGGGGTGGAGCGCGTGTTCCAGACCCACAGTACCATGATCGACAGCGTAGAAATAAAACGCCGTGGTGACGTGCGCCGCGCCAAGCTGTACTATTTGCGTGGCCGTACCGGAAAGGCTGCGCGCATCCGCGAAAAGCTCAAGTAACAACTGCTTCTCAAGCTGTTCGCGTAAAGCCGTCATGCCCGGGTATGACGGCTTTTTTGCCTGATCCACTATGGTTCGGGATCTTCGAACCCATTTTTGAAAATTGTCACCGCTACCGGGCGGCGAGTTTTTAACAGTCGCACGAAGCGTACTTCCAGATCTTCCGTTCCGCCATTGAAGATACGGAAATCGGCTGCATTCTTCAGCCGGTTATCGAACTTTGCTCCGGGTAAACTGATCGTAGCGGTTTTCACCAATCTACTGTTGCCGCGTGGAACGGTTTCACTGAAAACAAGGCGCTGGTCATCACGGTACTCAATCCACCAATCACTGTTGCCTGTGTCTACAAAGCTGACTTTCAGTTGCCATTCCTGCTGGTATGCGGTGGCAAATACGTCATCGATAAAGAAATAGAAATAGTCATGGCCGTTGGCATGGTCGGTAAGACGTCCCTCCCAGGATTCACCGTTGTCAGCATCGATCTCGTTTGTGCGATGATCAGTGCCGCGGCGGGTCACGCCGTCCGTACCGATGTCCTTCTGCACCAGCCAGCGTTCCAGGTTGCGCACCCAGGGGGCGCCATTCCAGGTATGGCTGTTGTCATACGTCCAGTATTTGTCCTGTGCGGTTCGCAATGCCACCCAGGCATCGGCGCTGTTGTGGCGCTGTTTCCCCAGGGAATTGCGCACCCAGTCCCAGTGTTCAGAGTAGGTGGATAAATAGCTGTCCACGGGAACCACATACAGGCGTTTGCTGCGCATTTGTAATGCTTTGAGATTGGACATCTTGATGGCGTAATACAGGTCTTTGGCGCGGTAGCCACAGGCGTTGTAGCACTCGTTCTCTGCGCCGATGGTGCGCTTGTCGGTCAGCAGCGGCCAGTCTTCGTTGATCTCGATATGGCCATCCGGGGAAATGGCGGCTCCATAGGCTGGCGTATGATTGAGGTGAAAGTTGAACAGCTCGGTAATGCCGTTGCGTATGCCCATGCCAGCCTGCACCGCGTCCCGGGCGAACAGGTTGGTGGCGCCGTTCCAGGTATTGTCGAAGGGATAGTCCTCGCCGGTATAGACCAGCTTCCAGGCGTAATCGTCTTCGGGATTGCTGTTTTCACCATTGGCAATGGCTACCAGTTCGCCCATGGCGCTGTGGAACCAGTTGCTGAATTCCGTGAAACCAAGGCCGTCTTGGGCTGCCTGAAAAGGGATGTCAAAATCAAACTCGGTATAATAGAAACCGCCTGGAACATGGGCAAAGAGCATGTCGGGATCAGCCGCCAGTCCCCAGTTGAGGAATACCTGGCGATACATGTTTTTCACATGTTTCCATACGCAGTCATTCCAGATCGGCAGGTGTTTGGCCTGGCCGTCATGATCTGTCCAGGTGTTGCTGATGTTGCAGGCAGATTTCACCCAGGCAGGCGCCCAGTTTTCTCCTGTCACCCAGATACGCAGCCAGTATTTTCCCGGTATGGCCAGTTGATCCTGCAGGGAGGGGAAGCTCATTCCCGCCGCTGAACCCATGCCTGTGGTGGCGTATTCACCGGGATTGGGGTTGATCTGGCGCCATGTCAGGTCAATAACTCTGACATTCACATGATTGGCAGGAGAGGCCTCCTCGGAATAGAAGCGTGCATCATCCACTGCAAGCGACCATGACGGCAGGTTCCAGTCGTCACCATCAACGACTGTTACGGCTGCCATCGTCAACGGCATGCTTGGCAGCAGCAAGGTCAATAACAAAACGCGTATGCGCATGGCTCGGCTGTTGTCGGGGTTCATAAAGTTTGTGGCTGTCACCGTCAATCGCGGATCTTGGGAATGTACTGTGAATGGCCAAAGATAACAAACTGTGGTGGTTTTGCCGCAGGCGGACTATGGCTGGCTGAATGTACAAACATTAGATTGCCGGATCAATAGTATCTGGTTGGGGAAAATCCATAGCAACATCCAGGCAATAACTGAATGGAACTTACTTAAGGGAACCTCTAATAATTCGTTTTTCGTCACCCCGGCGAAAGCCGGGATCCATATAAATCAGCAAGTTATGGATTCCTGCTTCCGCCGGAATGACGATTTTTCGAGGTGCCCTTAAGCCAAAAAGTTCGTTA
>JAJRUY010000327.1 GCA_024277555.1 Gammaproteobacteria bacterium
TCCCTGTTCCTCCTGGCGTTGATCTACAGCACCGCTGGCTTCGCTGCCGATGATCACGATCATGAGCACGACCCCGCGCCGCCCAAGGCCACTGAGCAAACCCATACAGACGCTGACGAACATGACGACCATAAAGAAGACGAACACGATGACCACAAGGATGATGAACATGCCCATGATGATGAGCACAAAGAGGAAGCTGACGGCCACGAAGATGAAAACAAGGTTCATTTGAATGAAGAGCAGCGTCGCACAGCAGGAATTGTTGTTGAAGCCCTGTATCCACAACCCATTGCCGAGGAAATCGAAGCACCCGGTGAAGTTTTGCTCAATATCTATGCAACCAGCCAGATTACTCCCCGCATCGAAGCACAGGTGGTAAAACGCCATGTCTATCTTGGTGACACAGTAAAAAAAGGCCAACCCCTGGTGCTGCTGTCCAGCGCCACCATGGCAGAGGCCCAGGGAGAGCTTCTTATTGCAGCCAAGGAATGGGAGCGCGTGAGAAAGCTGGGGAAAAAGGTGGTTTCCGAACAGCGCTATCTGGAAAGCCGCGTTACCTATCAGCAGGCCTATTCCCGCCTGCTGGCCTATGGCATGACAGAAGAACAGACCAATCAGCTGGTGCAAAACGCCGCCATCAGCACGGCGGACGGCAGCTTTACCCTACTGTCTTCCCAGGATGGTACCGTGATAAGAGACGACTTCATCATCGGACAAATGATCCATCCAGGTGATCTGTTGTTCAAAATTACCGATGAATCCACCATCTGGGTGGAAGCGCGAGTCAATCCGAACCAAATGCGTCAGGTGCGCGTTGGTAGCGCGGTGCGGATTTTATTCGATGGCGAATGGATTTCCGGCAAGGTCATACAGATCCACCATGCATTGGATGAAACCACCCGCACCATGGCGGTTCGACTGGAAATACCCAACCCGGGCGATCATTTGCATCCTGGGCAGTTCGTCACCGCCAGAATCCAGGTGGGCAATTCCGATCCAGCCATTTCACTCCCCATAGATGCGGTAATGCGCAGCCCGGATGGCGACTGGCAGGTATTCGTGGAAAATGCCCCGGGCGAATATGAGCCCATGGAAATAAGGATCGCCAGGAATATTCCAGGCGTGGCAATTATAGAAGGCCTGGCACCGGGAACCAGGGTAGTAACCCAAGGCGCTTTCTTTGTTCAGTCCGAGCTTGCCAAATCAGGCTTTGAAGTTCACAACCACTAGGAGGTCAACATGCTCAATCGAATTATCGACTGGTCAGTGTCCAACCGCCTGCTGGTGGTGCTGGGACTGATCGCCGTACTGGCTGCAGCGGGACTGCTGATACCGAAACTCAATCTTGATGCCTTTCCAGATGTAACCAATGTGCAGGTGCAGATCAACACCGAGGCAGAAGGCCTGGCCGCAGAGGAAGTGGAGCAGCTGATTACCTATCCCATCGAGGCTGTCATGTATGCGCTTCCGGACGTGGAGGAAGTACGCTCCATTTCCAAGACCGGACTATCGGTTATCACCGTGGTTTTCAAGGAAGGCACCGACATCTATTTTGCCCGCCAGCTGGTTTTTGAGCGCTTGCAGGATGCCCGGGAGCAAATTCCTGAAGGGGTGGGTACACCTGAAATGGGGCCGAACACCTCCGGCCTGGGACAGGTTTATCAATACATTTTACGCTCTTCAGACCATGAAAAATATGATTCCATCGCCTTGCGCAGCATCAATGACTGGGTAGTGAAGCTGCTGCTCCTGCCCGTGGACGGTATTACCGAAGTGCTCTCCTATGGAGGCGCAGTCCGCCAGTACCAGGTTCAGGTGGATCCCCGCAAACAGCTCTCCTACGGCATTCATATCGACGACATCGCCCAGGCCATCGAAGACAACAACCGCAATTCCGGCGGCTGGTATCTGGATCGGGGTGCAGAACAACTCGTTATTCGTGGTGTAGGCTGGCTGCGGGCCGGAGAAGACGGACTCAAGGATATCCGCAACATCCCCCTCAAGGAGGAAGATGGCGTGGTTGTGCACATTGGCGATATCGCCCAGGTAGCTTTTGGCGGAGAAATCCGCCAAGGCGCTGTAACCATGAGCCGCCGCAATGAGCAGGGCCAGCCAGAGGCCCTGGGAGAAGTGGTGGCAGGGATCGTGCTCAAGCGCCTGGGCGCCAACACCAAGGCCACCATTGATGCGGTCAAGGAACGCCTGCCGGCCATTCAGCAAGCCCTGCCCAAGGGCGTTACCATCGAGCCCTTCTACGACCAATCCGATCTGGTGGAACAGGCGGTGAACACGGTAAGCCGCGCCCTGGGAGAGGCTTTCGTTCTTATCGTCGTTGTATTGCTGCTGTTCCTGCTCAATATCCGCGCTACTTTGCTGGTGCTGATCTCTGTTCCTCTTTCCATAGGCATGGCGTTGGCCACAATGAGCTATTGGGGGATTTCCGCCAACCTCATGTCCCTGGGCGGGCTGGCCATCGCCATCGGCATGATGGTAGATGGCTCGGTAGTGATGATGGAAAACATCTTCAAGCATCTTACCCATCCGGATCAGGAACACCGGGAAAAGGTAAGCCGGGACGTCGCTCCTGGTGATGCAGACCCTTATGATGAGGCAAGAGATGCCCACGGCATTGCATTGCGCATCCAGGAAGCCGCCAAGGAAGTGGGCAGACCGGTATTTTATGCAGTGATCATTATTGTTGTGGTATTTGCACCACTGTTTGCCCTGGAGGGCGTGGAAGGAAAAATGTTCCAACCCATGGCAATCTCCATTGTACTGGCCATGATTACTTCCCTGGTGGTGGCGCTGGTGGTAATACCCGCCCTGGCCACCTTTTCCTTTCACAAGGCAGTAAAACACCGTGACAGCCCCGTCTTCATTCCTCTGGAGTGGGCATACAAACGCAGCTTGCGCTTCGCCATGAAAGCCAGATGGCTGGTAGTGCTGGTTGCCCTTGGCATGTTTGCGGGAGCCATGGCACTGCTTCCCCGCCTGGGAACCGAGTTCGTACCCGAGCTCGAAGAAGGCACCATCAACATCCGGGTCACCCTGGCGCCATCGGCCAGCCTGAATACGGCTCTGGGCGTTGCCGCAAAACTGGAGCAACAGCTCATGGCCTTTCCAGAAGTCACCTATGCCTCCAGCCGCATCGGGCGGGCAGAGCTTGGAGGCGACCCGGAGCCGGTTTCCAATGTGGAAATCTATGTTGGTCTCAAACCCGTGGAGGAATGGACCAGCGCCAAGAACCGCTTCGCCCTGCAGAAGAAATTTGCAGAGGCTCTTTCGGTGCATCCTGGTCTGCTGCTCACTTTCTCACAGCCGATTGCCACCCGGGTGGATGAACTGCTCTCCGGGGTCAAGGCGCAACTGGCCATCAAACTGTTCGGGCCCGACCTGAATGTACTGGCGGAGAAAGGCAAATCCATCGAACAGCTGGCGCGTAGCGTAGATGGCACCCGGGATGTGGAAATGGAACAGATTGCCGGCGAGGCACAGCTGACCATACGCCCCCACCGGGACATTCTGGCCCGCTACGGCATCCCCGTATCCCAGGTGATGGATCTGGTGTCCAACGGCATCGGCGGTATGGAAGCCGGTCAGGTTATCCAGGGCAATGAGCGCTATGACATCTATGTACGGCTGGCAAAGAAGTATCGGCAAGACGTAGAGACCTTGCGCCAGCTCGTGCTTCAGGCACCAAGCGGCGCCTGGGTGCGCCTGGGCGAAGTGGCCGATGTCGCCATCGAATCCGGGCCACCGCAGATCCGGCGTGATGATGTACAGCGGCGCGTAGTGATTCAGTCCAACGTGGAAGGCCGGGACATGGGAGGGCTGGTAACCGAATTGCGCCAGCGTATCGCAGACGAAATCGCGCTTCCTCCCGGCTATTCCGTGGTGTTCGGCGGGCAGTTCGAGAACCAGCAGCGCGCCCAGCAGCGGTTGATGATCGTGGTGCCCCTGTCTCTGGGACTGATTTTTCTGCTGCTGTATTTTGCCTTTCACTCCGTTGGCCAGGCACTGCTCATCATGCTGAATGTGCCACTGGCGCTGATCGGGGGAATCGCCGCCCTGTATTTTACCGGGCAATATTTGTCAGTGCCCAGCTCCATTGGTTTCATTGCCCTGTTTGGCGTCGCTGTACTCAATGGGGTGGTAATGGTAAACGCCATCAACCAGAACGTGGGAGCCGGGAGATCTGCCGGGGATGCTGTTTATCAAGGCGCCCTGTCACGGTTGCGGCCGGTACTCATGACCGCCACTATCGCAGCCCTGGGTCTGATCCCCATGCTTCTGTCCCATGGAGTAGGCTCCGAGGTGCAACGGCCGCTGGCAACAGTAGTAGTAGGCGGACTGGCCTCAAGCACCCTGCTGACGCTGTTCGTGCTACCCGTGCTCTACAATCTGTTTTCCCGGGGGGTAACTCAGGAGAACCGTTGAGAGGCTGCTGATCAAGTCTGAATGAACATATGAGTGCCTCGAAAAATCGTCATTCCGGCGGAAAACGGAATCCATAACTTTCTGAATTATCTGAACCCCGGCTTTCGCCGGGGTGACGAGAAACAAATTATTCGTAGGTTCCCAAATGGCTTGATCAGCATTTTTCTGCCATGCCCCAATTGCTCTGGTTGACAGGAGCATATTGCGCCAGTAGTATTCAAGAAATCTATTGAATACTTATGAACAAGTTGCCTGGCGACTCTTGGGAAGTACAGCATGGAACTGAATGACTGGATCTTGCATCATGAAGTCCAGATACGACTGGGATTCTTTTTCGGCATTCTCGCCATCATGGCCGCATGGGAGCTGGTTGCGCCACGAAGAGCCTTGACCACCCCGAAAAGCATCCGGTGGATCAACAATCTGGGGCTGGTTTTTCTCAACAGCCTGGTATTGCGCCTGCTTTTTCCCGCAGCAGCCATTGGCATGGCCGCTTTTGCCCAGAGCCAGGGCTGGGGGCTGTTCAACTACCACCAGATCGCTTTTCCACTGGCTATAATCTTCTCGGTCATCATTATGGATGCCGTCATCTATCTGCAGCATGTCATGGTGCATGCAATGCCCCTGCTATGGCGTTTGCACCGCGTTCATCACGCAGATCCAGACTACGACGTAACCACCGGCGCCCGCTTTCATCCCCTGGAAATCATCCTGTCCATGCTGATAAAGTTTGCTACCATCCTGCTGCTGGGGCCGCCAGTGGTCGCAGTAGTCATTTTTGAAGTGTTGCTCAACGCCACCGCCATGTTCAACCATGGGAACGTGAAACTGCCCTCTTCCGTGGATCGGGTGCTGCGCTGGTTCCTGGTTACGCCGGACATGCACCGGGTACACCATTCTGTGGAAGATGACGAGACCAACAGCAATTTTGGCTTCAGCCTGCCTTGGTGGGATCGTATTTTTGGCACCTACAAAGACCAGCCCAAGGCCGGGCATTTGGGCATGACCATCGGCATTCACAAATACCACGACCTAAAACAGATCAGCTGGCTGCCCGGCATGCTGCTACTTCCCTTCCAGGGGAAGGTCTCCGGCTATGCCATCAACCGCCGCCGCTGGGATGGCGATAGTGAATAAACGCTGGCTGCTGCTGGCGGCAATTTCCCTGGGAATCTTCCTGGCAGTCATCTATCGGGATCATTTCGATACACAGATTTTGCAGCAGTGGGTAGATCAGGCTGGTAGCGCAGGACCCTTGCTGTTTATCGCCATCTACGCGGTTGCCACGGTACTGTTTCTGCCCGGGTCGGTACTGACGCTGGCGGGTGGCGCACTTTTTGGCCCGGTACTGGGCACTTTCTACAATCTTGCGGGAGCAACCCTGGGTGCCGGCCTGGCCTTTTTGATTGCCCGCTATCTGGCTTCGGACTGGGTGGAAAAAAAGACGGTCGGACGCATGCAACAACTCAA
>JAJRUY010000328.1 GCA_024277555.1 Gammaproteobacteria bacterium
CGACAGAAGAGGAGGCGAAATCTTCCATGGAATTGTCCCTGCGCTGGGCCAGGCGCAGCAGGGAAGCGCATGGTGACAATCCTGCCGCCCTGTTTGGCATCGTTCAGGGCGGCGTAGATACGGACTTGCGCCAGCGTTCCCTGGACGGACTCATGGAGATCGGTTTCGATGGCTATGCCGTGGGTGGCCTGTCCGTGGGCGAGCCGCCGGAAGACCGCTGGCGGGTGCTGGACTACCTGGCGGACAAACTGCCCGCAGACAAGCCCCGCTATCTCATGGGGGTGGGCACCCCTGCGGATATCGTCGAAGCGGTGAGCCGGGGCATCGATATGTTCGATTGCGTCATGCCCACGCGCAATGCGCGCAATGGTCATCTGTTCACCCATGCAGGGGTGGTGCGCATCCGTAACGCCTGCCACGAAAAGGATACCGGGCCGGTCGATCCGCATTGCGATTGCTATACCTGCACCAATTACAGTCGCGCCTATTTGCGGCATTTACAGCGTTGCAATGAAATACTTGGCGCACGGCTGAACACCATCCATAATCTGTACTATTATCAAAAGCTCATGGCGGATTTGCGCCGAGTCATTGCCGCTGATGTGCTGACATCGTTTCGCAGTGATTTTTATGCGTTTCAGGGACTGTCTGTTCCCTCTTGGTAAGGAGATTGCATCGTGGCACAAGATTTCAATGACTCACCCGCACCCGGCTGGGGGATGGCCGCCACCCTCAAGATCGTCATCGCCATCGTGGTCATGATTATTGCAGGGGCTGCAATCCTGTATGTGCTGGATATGCTTTCTCTGGAAACCCTCCAGACCGTAGCGATCAAAACGGCGCTGGTTGGCGGGGTGTTGATATTGGCAGGGCTGGCGCTTGGCTTGTTATCCCGAAGCAAGAACTGATCTTGTCCCGAACCGTTGTTGGTGTTTCCGGGTGGTCACGCTCATCGACAGGATAGACTGATCTCATGGCTGTCACCAACGCAGAAATTGCGGCCATCTTCAATCGCATTGCTGATCTGCTTGAGATCCAGGATGAAAACCCCTTTCGCGTACGCGCCTACCGCAATGCAGCGCATATGGTGCAGGGGCTGTCCCGCAGCTTGGCTGAAATGGTGGAGCAGGGTGAAACTCTCGAAGCATTGCCTACCATCGGCAAGGATCTGGCCGCCAAGATTCGTGAGATCGCGGCCACAGGCTCCCTGCGCAAGCTAAAGCAACTTCAAACCATGGTTTCTCCGGGGCTGGTGGATCTGCTCAAGGTGCCCGGTCTCGGTCCCAGGCGTCTGCGCACCCTGCGCGATTATCTGAATATTCAAAATATAGAAGAACTGGAAAAGGCAGCTCGCCAGGGATTGCTGCGCCAATTACCTGGCTTCGGGGTGAAAACGGAGCAGAATATCCTGCGTGAACTGAGTGAGTTGCAACAGCGCACCCGGCGTTTTCTGTGGGCAGAGGTGGAAGAGATTGCCGAACAACTGCTGACCTACCTGCGCCAGCTGCCAGGGGTGAAACGGGTGGAAATGGCCGGCAGCTATCGGCGCCGCCGGGAAACCGTAGGCGATCTGGATATCCTGGTCAGCACATCCCGGAACGCGCCGGTGATGGATGCCTTTGTCAGTTTTGCGTCTGTCGAGCGTGTCATCTCCAAGGGGACTACCCGTTCCACTGTTGTGCTGCGCACAGGGCTGCAAGTGGACTTGCGGATGGTGCCCCAAGTCAGTTTTGGCGCCGCCTGGCATTATTTTACCGGCAGCAAGGCGCACAATATTGCGGTGCGTGTGATGGGGGTGCAACGGGGGTTGAAGGTCAATGAATACGGCATCTTCGACAAGCAGGACAAGCGCATCGCCGGGCGCACCGAGAAAGAAATCTATGCTCAGATGGGGCTGCAGTGGATGGAGCCGGAGCTGCGGGAGCAGCGTGGTGAACTGGAAGCTGCCGCCCAAGGCCGCCTGCCAAAGTTGATTACTGAAAACGACCTGCGGGGTGATCTGCATTGCCACACCACCACCAGTGATGGCCAGGATTCCCTGGAAGCCATGGCAAAGGCGGCACAACAGATGGGTCATGACTATCTGGCCATCACCGAACACAGTCAACATCTACGGGTGGCGCGGGGGCTTTCAGCAGATACGCTGCTGGCCCATTGTGATGCCATTGATGCACTCAATGAAAAGCTCAAGGGCATTCGTTTATTGAAAGGGGTGGAGGTAGATATTCTCGAAGACGGCTCCCTGGATATGCCCGACTATGTGTTGCAAAGGTTGGATATCTGCCTGGGCGCCATTCATTCCGCCTTCGGGCTGTCTGAGCAGAAACAGACTGCGCGTGTAATCCGCGCCATGGACAATCCGCGTTTCAACGTTCTGGCACACCCCAGTGCCCGCCTGATCGACAAGCGCAGCGCCTGCCGTCTGGATATGGAACAGATCATGGATGCGGCACTGGCAAGGGGCTGTTGTCTGGAGTTGAATTCCCAGCCCCGGCGGCTGGATCTCAACGATGTACACTGTCGCATGGCGAAAGAGCGTGGCCTGAAAGTGGTGATTTCCACAGACGCCCACAGCGCCGACCAGCTGGGTTATCTGCGCTATGGCGTGGCTCAGGCGCGGCGGGGGTGGCTGGAGAAGGATGATGTGCTCAATTCCAGAAGGTTGGCGGCTTTGCTCAAGGCATTGCAGCGTTAGCCCGGATATTTCACCTGGACACTGAAATAACAATATAAGATGCTGTTTTTATTAGCCATTGCATCTATATTAGCAAAGTGCAATATGTTACCGGGTGTTTGTTAAGTCCGCCCTTGCACCGATCTTGTTGCCCAGAGACGATATTTCTTCACTCATCAATAGCTTGGGCTA
>JAJRUY010000329.1 GCA_024277555.1 Gammaproteobacteria bacterium
AACTACCTCTCTTTCAGTAAGCATACCTCAAGCTGAAACGAACCAGAACGAGTCAGTTTATCAGTTGGTTGACAACCCTGGCGATGTGGATTGGTCTTTTAATGGTACCCCGGGCGAGGGCCACCCAGTTGTCCGCCACGCTGTTGCCCAGGCCGGAGATGCAACCCAGCCCGGTAATGGCTACGGCCTGTTTCATGCCCGTGCGGTCAGCAGTTGATCCACGCCTTCCACGATGTCGCGCACCGTGCGCAGTTTTTTCAGCTCCTCATTCGGGACTTCCACCCCATACTGGTCTTCGATGTCGAAGACCAGGGAGATGGCGTCCAGGGAAGTAACGCCGAGCTCTTCGAGGGAAGAATCGAGGGAGATATCTTCCACGGCCAGCATCTTTTGCCGGGCGATGGATTCTTTCAATGTTTGTTCAATGTCTTTTTTCATGAAGGACTACCTGGTTTCCTGGTGGGTTTGCCGGGTTGTTCGAAAAACAACGCTCAAGTTTTCAATGCCGCTGCCGACAGGGAGCATAAGGGGTAACGAGGTTTTTTTCCTTTCCATGGGGGCGATTGCTGGTGTTTCATCACATTTTTTTGCAGGAACTGACGCTCAGGGTCACCAGTTTCTGCATGCAGGGCGGCAATAAATATTGGGGATGAGTATGGAATTTGCTTGAAATACATTTGCTTATGTTGCTATTTTGTTGAATGGTATTATTATTGCTTTCTGGATGTTGCAGGAAGATACGGATTCTTTAAGTGGGATCATGGTGTGATTGGATTCATGAATCAGGGTGCATGTCGATGAGTAAATCAGAAAAAGGGGGAGCCAGCAAGACGTTGGTTCAAATCATTTTAGGAAAACCGGATGATCCAGTGCGCAGTGAGCGGGAGCAGGCTGTATTGCGAATTGCTTTCCCGGTTGTTTTCTTTTCCTATCTTCTTTTCGGAAATGGGGAAGACTATCTTCAGGCCTCAACGCATCAACATCCAATGTTTTTTGTGGGAGGGTTTTTGGTAGTTGCTGTGATATTGCTAGCATCAACCCATGTTTCTCCATTGCCATCATTAGTACGCCGTGGCTTTTCTATCTTTATTGACATGGCGGCAACTTCTTATTTGCTATATATCTCTGGGCCAGCTGGTGCGCCATGGTTTGGAGTTTATTTGTGGATTATTTTTGGCAACACACTACGTTATGGTGGTTGGAGCCTGTATTTTTCCACTGCTCTTGCGGTAGCTGGATTTAGCGTTGTACTCTTGGGGTCAAGCTACTGGCATGAGCATCTTGCCATGGGTGTAGGAATACTGGTTTCTTTATTGGTACTACCCGCCTACGCCGCCGCACTCGCCCAGCGCCTGCGCAATGCCCAGCTTGCCGCCGAAGCAGCCAACCAGGCCAAGAGCCAGTTCCTGGCCAACATGAGCCATGAGATCCGCACCCCCCTCAACGGCATCATCGGCGCTGCAGATCTTCTCAAGGAGCGGGAACTGCCCGATGAAGACAAGCGTTTCGTCGAGATTATCAACCATTCCGGCACCACCCTGTTGCAGTTGATCAACAACATTCTCGATTTGTCCAAGATCGAGTCCAACAAGTTGGTGGGTGAGACAGTGTCCTTTGATCTGCACAAATTTCTCAACTCGCTTACCGATATGATGAGTATTCAGGCGCAGAAGAAGGGAATCCGCCTGTTGCGTAGCGTCGATCCGCGTGTTGCCTACAAGCTCAAGGGGGATGAGCATCATTTGAAGCAGGTGCTTATCAATCTGCTGGGCAATGGCATCAAGTTCACGGAAAAGGGAGAGGTGGAACTGCGCTGCGAGTTGGTCAGTGCAAATTCCGATTCTGGTTCTGTAGAGCTTCGTTTCAGTGTGCGGGACACCGGTATCGGGATACCTCTGGATCAGCAGGCCAAAATACTGGAGCCCTTCGTTCAGGCCGAAAGCAGCACCTCCCGCCGTTTTGGCGGTACCGGTCTGGGCACCACTATTGCCCGGGATCTGGTAGAGCTCATGGGGGGAGAGCTGTCGCTGGAGAGCATTCCCGGAGAGGGCACCACTTTCCGCTTCATCCTGCCTTTGGAGTTGGATGAAGCGGCTTCTCCCGCGACTGAGCAACTGCCCATGGCGGGGCGCACTGTGCTATCCCTGATCGGGGACGACGCCAGCGAGACTGTTGTCTGTTCCCGATTGCGTGAATGGAGCATTGATGTGCTTGCCGCCCGAAATGTCCATCAGGCAGAGAAACTATTGAGGGAAGCATCCCGGGAGTATGCTTCGATTGCGGCCATCGTGCTGGATGAGAGTTTCATCAACACCATGGAGTTCTCCCTGGGGCGTTGGCGCAGGGAGGGGTTGATCTTCGAAAATGTTGCCCTGGTGGTTGCAAGTATCAAGGACGATACGCCTGTTTTTTCTGCAGATGAGCGGCTGTCGCCGCATCTGGTATGGGTGGAGAGCGAGGAAGAGCTTTTCAATGCGCTGCATGCCGTCCGTTTCCCCTGTGATCTCGGCGAGGATGTGTTTGTCGAGCCAGCTGCGAATGAGGTTCGTTCGCGCAATATCCTGATTGCGGATGACAACAGCACCAACCGTATCATTCTTTCCAGCATGCTGCGCAATGCGGGCCACCGTGTCGTTGAAGCCGGCAGTGGTGAAGCCTTTCTCGAAGCGGTGGAGGCAGAGGATTTTGATTTGGCCCTGGTAGATATGCACATGCCGGATATGAATGGCATCGAAACCTTCCAGATGTACCGTTTTGCCCATACCAGTGAAGAGTCCATTCCCTTCGCTGTGATTACTGCAGATGTCACGGAAATGACGCGCAATGCCTGCCGGGACGCTGGTATTGAACATATCCTCT
>JAJRUY010000330.1 GCA_024277555.1 Gammaproteobacteria bacterium
GCTGCGAGCGCAGGGCACTGGAAACTGCTCCTGCGTTTCCAGCATTTACGCCATCCATGGCGGTCATGCGCAGGAGCAGTATTTTGCCTCCAGGCTACGCAAAGCAGCGCCATACTTGAAATGCGGGCGCCCGCCCCAACCTTTGGTGACAACTACAGCACTTTTCTGCCTGACATTCTATTCAAAGCATCCTTTGCGACAAAGGATTGCAGTTCTTCAAGAGGAATAAACCATGGATCAAGACAAAGGATCCAATCAAACTCCTGATATCAGCAGCCTGGTACCCGTGCTGCCCTTGCGTGATGTGGTGGTCTATCCGCATATGGTCATCCCCCTGTTCGTGGGGCGGGAAAAGTCCATCAAGGCGCTGGACGCGACCATGCAGGACAACAAACAGATTTTGCTGGTTGCCCAGAAAAGCCCGGAGGTGGACGACCCCGGTGCTGGAGACGTATATGAAGTAGGTACCATGGCCAGCATCCTGCAGTTGCTGAAGCTGCCGGACGGTACGGTGAAGGTGCTGGTGGAAGGTAGTGCCCGCAGCCGTATCAGCAAAATCCATGAAAAAGATGGCTACTATGTTGCACAGGTAAGTCGTCTGGATGATGAGGACGAGCTGCCCGAGCGGGAAATGGATGTTCTCATGCGCACGGCTACGAGCCTGTTTGACCAGTATGTAAAGCTGAACAAAAAGATCCCCCCTGAAGTGCTGACCTCCCTGGCCAGTATTGATGAGCCCACGCGCCTGGCCGATACCATGGCTGCGCACATGTCCCTGAAGCTGGATGAAAAACAGCAAGTGCTGGAAATGCAAAGTGTTCGCGAGCGCCTGGAGCATCTGATGGCGCTTATGGAAGGCGAAAATGACGTGCTGCAGATGGAAAAGCGCATTCGCGGCAGGGTCAAAAAGCAAATGGAGAAGAATCAGCGCGAGTACTATCTGAATGAGCAGATGAAAGCCATTCAGAAAGAACTGGGCGAGCTGGATGATGTACCCAACGAATTTGAAGAGCTGGCGGAAAAAATCGAAAAAGCCGGCATGAGCAAAGAAGCGAAAGCCAAGGCGGAAGCGGAGCTGAAC
The DNA here is from genome assembly GCA_024277555.1 of Gammaproteobacteria bacterium. Classification (GTDB taxonomy): domain Bacteria; phylum Pseudomonadota; class Gammaproteobacteria; order Chromatiales; family Chromatiaceae; genus Thiolapillus. The sequence continues at coordinate 1,082 of JAJRUY010000330.1, forward strand.
AAGCTCAAGCTCATGTCGCCCATGTCGGCAGAAGCCACGGTGGTGCGCAACTACATTGATGCGCTGGTGAGCGTGCCCTGGAAAAAGCGCAGCCGGGTGCGCAACGATATCGCCAAGGCTGAAGCGGTGCTGGAAGCGGATCACTACGGCCTGGACAAGGTCAAGGAACGCATTCTGGAGTATCTGGCGGTACAGCAGCGGGTGCGCAAGCTCAAGGGGCCGATACTGTGCCTGGTCGGCCCTCCGGGCGTCGGCAAAACCTCCCTGGGACAATCCATTGCTCGAGCCACCAACCGCAAGTTTGTGCGTATGGCGTTGGGCGGTGTGCGTGACGAGGCAGAAATTCGTGGTCACCGGCGCACCTACATCGGCGCCATGCCGGGCAAGATCGTACAGAACCTGACCAAGGTAGGTGTACGCAACCCGCTGTTCCTGCTGGATGAAATCGACAAGATGGCACAGGATTTCCGTGGTGATCCGGCATCAGCCTTGCTGGAAGTGCTGGACCCGGAGCAGAATCACACCTTCCAGGATCACTATCTGGAAGTGGATTTTGATCTGTCGGAAATCATGTTCGTGGCCACCGCCAATTCCCTGAATGTTCCGCCAGCGCTACTGGATCGCATGGAAGTGATTCGCCTGTCCGGCTACACCGAAGATGAAAAAGTGAATATCGCCGAGCGCTATCTGATTCCCAAGCAAATGGAGCACAATGGGCTGAAGAGCAATGAGCTGGTTATTCGGGAAGCTGCTGTCAGGGACATGGTTCGCTACTATACCCGCGAAGCCGGGGTGCGCAACCTGGAGCGGGAGATTGCCAAGATCTGCCGGAAGGTAGTAAAGGAGATTCTGCTGGGCGAAAACAAGGGCCGGAAGGTGATTGTCACGCCCAAAAAGCTGGAACACTATCTCGGCGTACAACGCTACCGCTATGGCAAAGCGGAAGAGCGTGACCAGGTGGGACAGGTTACCGGTCTGGCATGGACGGAAGTGGGCGGGGAACTCCTGACCATCGAAGCTGCGCTCATGCCCGGAAAGGGACGTTTTACCTATACCGGGCAACTGGGTGATGTGATGAAGGAATCTATCCAGGCCGCCATGACGGTTGTGCGCAGTCGTGCCGACATACTGGGCCTGGACAAGGATTTTCACCAGGAATACGATGTGCATGTGCATGTGCCTGAAGGAGCAACGCCCAAAGACGGTCCCAGCGCGGGTATCGGCATGTGCACCGCTCTGGTCTCATCACTGACCCATATCCCGGTAAAGGCGGATGTAGCCATGACCGGTGAAATCACCCTGCGTGGTGAAGTGCTGCCTATTGGTGGATTGAAGGAAAAACTCCTTGCAGCGGCGCGTGGCGGGATAAAGACCGTCATCATCCCGGAAGAAAACGAACGGGATCTGAAGGAGATGCCGGACAACATTACCGGCAGTCTGGATATACGCCCGGTCAAATGGATCGATGAGGTATTGGAAATCGCCTTGGTAGAACAGCCGCAACCTGGTGAAAAAGCCAAGACCGAAGAAGTGGTCACCAGCACCAAAAGCAGCCCTGGCAAGAAACCACGTCGCAAACGCCTGACAACACATTGATTGCTATATGGATAGAGAAACAAACTGATCATACGGCGGGATCAGGGAGCTGGCTTGCATCTGATAATTTCGCCCTGGAGAGTGCTTTTCCCTTGACAGTTTTCATATGAACTTGGTATAAAACGCACGCTTTTATGGAGCCTGGATATCTGTTGTTGTATTGGCAAATTTCAGGATATAACAGCTTCCATTCCCATTCTGAACTCTCGGGTTCAGGGTAATTACAATAGCTACATTTATGGGGCACAACAGGATGAACAAAAAAGAGTTGATTGAAGCAATTGCCGAAGCAGCAGATATTTCCCAGTCAAAGGCTGGCAGCGCACTTGATGGCATGATTGCAACCATAACCAAAGCACTTCAGGAAGGCGATACTGTCTCCATTGTCGGCTTTGGAAGTTTCCTGGTGCGTGACCGCGCAGCACGAACCGGACGGAACCCAAAAACAGGTGAAGCCATCGAAATCAAGGCCTCAAAATCTCCTGCATTTAAAGCTGGAAAAGCACTGAAGGATGCAGTAAACTAGCGCGCCTCAATCGGGTGCTTAGCTCAGCTGGGAGAGCATCGCCCTTACAAGGCGAGGGTCGGGGGTTCGATCCCCTCAGCACCCACCAAGCAACGAGGAGTGGTAGTTCAGTTGGTTAGAATACCGGCCTGTCACGCCGGTGGTCGCGGGTTCGAGTCCCGTCCACTCCGCCATTTTTGACACGAACGGGGTATCATTGCTGGTACCCCGTTTTTTGTTTGCGGGGCTAGCTCGCATTTCTCACCGGGCGTACTGTGCTAACAGGAAAGGATCAATGATTCAAAATGTTACCGATAAACAGACTAGCCCGGATGTTTCACCTGGAAGTCCGATGATTGTGCCGAGATTGTTGTTCAGAGGCGAGTTTCTGATCGAATCAATAGCCCAAGCTATTGATGAGTGAAGAAATATCGTCTCTGGGCAACAAGATCGGTGCAAGGGCGGACTTAACAAGCACTCGGCAACATATTGTACTTTGCTAATATAGATTTAATGGTTAATAAAAACCGTATCTTATGTTGTTATTTCAGTGTCCAGGTGAAATATCCGGGCTAGCGCAGGTGGATTGACCGGAATTCCCGAACCCCGGTGAGAAATGAGGACTAGACTGAACCCGCAAGTTCAGATATACCCTTACTGTTACTGTCTATAATTTGGAAAATTGAAC
>JAJRUY010000331.1 GCA_024277555.1 Gammaproteobacteria bacterium
ACCAAACATCCTTTGCTTCTCGTGGGAATCGGCGCTATTGCCGGCTTCTATGCGCATAAATACCGTAAAGAAATTATTGCCTCGGTATCCGGCGTTGCCGACAAAGGCAAGGACTTCGTGCTGCAGCAAAAGGAAAACCTTGAAGATATCGTCGCCGAAACGAAGGAAACAGGGGAATAGCATGTACCGGAAATTTCCATAGTAAAGCAACTCCGCACCATGATCAGCGGCGTCCGGCATAATCAATGGCCACCAGCCATTGATTATGCCTAAAACAGCCCATCGCATTGGCTGTGTATAGACCCTGAATAATTAAGGATGATGAAATACGGAGGGTTGTCATTTGATGGTTGTCACTTTGCCTTCGAGCAGATTTGTTCTACAGCGCTACTGAAGAAACCATGTGGGGCAAAGACACTTCAATTCCCCATTTGCTGATTGCCATAGCCCGGCGCATGTCTTTATGCGCAACTGGATATGCCGTGTCCGGCGATTTCCAAGCTGGCGGGTGTGATTTGATGATTCTCGATCGATATACCAATTTAGCTGACAGACCTTGCCATGTCCATACAACAAGATTTTATCCTGAGATACCGTGCCGGCGGGCATATTCGCTTCCAATTACCAGACGAGCTTTGCCAGAAAAACATTGCCCGGAATCTGGAGGCGGCCATAATCCGGCTGGATAGTGTCTACCGGGTTTCTGTTTACCCCCGGCAGGGCAAGCTTTCCATCCGCTATCAGGAAGAGCTTTGCGATTTCAGGACGCTGACCAGACAACTGTCGGCGCTGCTCGATGAATTGCAGAAGAAAGGCTTGCTGAAACCTGATGCTGCTGTACAAGCACGGCAGAGTGTCATTTCCAGGCTGAAAAATTCACTGGGGAATTTTTCTGCGGGACGCTGGATGCGGGATAAGTTCAAGGAAACCAGAGAGACCGTTCAGGCGGTTGGTATTCTGGCGAAATTAGGCAAGAAAAAACGCCCGGAAATTTTGCAGAATTCTGAAAAAACGGCGATCGATTTTTTCAACGATGTGCTGATTCTGTATCTGATCAAGACGCACTGGCATATCATTACCCAGCACTGGATTGCGCGGCCTTATCGTTACCGTCATGAGTGGTTGACGGTTTTCTATATGATGTATCTGCTGTTGCGCTCCAGAAGACCCCGCAAGTGAAGCCCATGACAACAAAACAAGAAGCTCCATTTCATGCAGAACATTTTCAAATAGTGCATCGACTTTCCCGGCGCATCAGGATCATCGTCCCGGATCTTCGTAATGATCCTGAGCGGCTGTACATTCTGGCGATACTTCTGAAAAAAAGACCGGAAGTAAAAATGCTGAAGACGGTGCCGGAAATTGCATCGGTGACGATCTACTTCGATAGCAAGGGACTTCCGGCAGAAAACCTGCTGATCATCCTCGACAAGCTTCTGGACAATATCGCGGGGCACAGGCTCAAGCCGGTGGAGCAGGCAAGTTGTAATCCCACCCAGGCGGTCCTGCATACTAGCGTGGCGATAGAAGGCATGAGTTGTGCTTCCTGTGCGTTGCTGGTGGAAATGACCATCAAACAGGATCCGCGGGTGAAAACCGCGACTGTCAATTATGCATCGGAAATTGCCTCCATCGAGGGATGTCTGACACGCGAGGATATTGCCGCCATCGTCGAGCGCATTGGCTATCGGGTCAATGCCATGGATACACTGTCCCAGCGCAGACAGTTGATCGAAAAGGAGCGGCGGCGCGTCACTTCCGCGAAAGCCAGATTTCTGCGCGCCACACTGCTGAGCATCCCGGTGGTGGCATTGGCAATGTCCATGAGACGTTCATGGCTGTCACACTGGCTGCAGCTGCTGCTCACCACGCCGGTGGTGTTTGGCGCCGGATGGCAGTTCTTCGACAAGTCCTGGATGCTGGCGAAGCAGGGCAGGGCCAACATGGACAGCCTGATTGCGCTTGGTGTCGGTTCCGCCTATGGCTATAGTCTGCCTGGTCTTTTTCAAAAAAACCGGCATCTATATTTCGAAGCGGCGGCTAGCATCATCGTCTTCGTTCTGTTGGGCCGATATCTGGAGGAGCAGGCAAAAGGCAAAGCCGGCGAGGCGATCAGAAAGCTGGTGGATCTGCAGCCACAGACTGCAACGTTATTGAAAAATGGCAGGGAACAGAGTATCGACATCGACAGTATAACTGTGGGTGATGTGCTGCTGGTCCGCCCCGGTGAAAAAATCCCCACCGATGCGCAGGTCGTCGAGGGGCAATCCAACGTCGATGAGGCGATGGTGTCAGGAGAAAGCCTCCCGGTGCTGAAGAAACCTGGAGACAAGGTCATCGGGGGCTGCATCAATGGCAATGGGGTTTTGACCATACAGGCATGCGCAGTTGGCATGGATACGGTACTGGCAGGCATCATTCATATGGTGGATCAGGCTCAGGCGTCCAAGTTGCCGGTACAGAAACTGGTGGATCGGATTTCCGCGGTTTTCGTGCCAGCGGTGATCGCTATTTCCGGATTGA